>JAEUHE010000196.1 GCA_016793885.1 Verrucomicrobiales bacterium | reverse complement strand
ATAGAATCCACAACCCCATCGTGGGTTGCGAACCCTGTGGGGCTTCAGGTGATCCCAAGCGCAACCCGCGTTGGGGTTGTGAGAAAACCACGACTAACCCAGGGTAGGCGCTCCTGCGTCGCGCCAACCCTGGGCTTTGAGGCGGAATCCCTTTGGGATTCTAACATTTGGTCGAAGAACTTGTGGGTAATGCTCAGAGACCTCTACCGCTTCCCGGGACCCGGCGGAGTCCGGAATCCTTCTTGGCACCGCCCCAGCCTCGGCTGATGAGTTCAAACCGACCTCGACTGCGCGGGTGAATACGCCTAGCGTGTGAACAAGAACTCCATGGTTTGGGGGTAGATGACGAACACTGGCCAATGAACAAAACTCCCCGCATTCGTCGGATGCCGTGGAAAGGGGTAGTGTGAAGTGGATCTGAAGGGCGGTGTAGAGCTAATCAAGTTGGAGGATGAGTTTGAGCGAGGAGTTGCGCACAGGCGATCCTGAAATCGGAGCCGCCTGGAAACAGGAAACACGCCGACGCCTGGCTGAGATCGAGAATGGGACTGTGCAGCCGGTGGACGGTGAATCCGTCTCTGCCCGCATCCGCCAAATCGTTGGAGGGAATACAACCCGTGCAGGCTATGCAGCTTAGACTACTTCGAACATTCGTTTTGTTGGTTGCTGGATTCATTCCAATTTGGAGTACTGGATGCCACGGTCGACCTGGTTGGGCTGATGCGCATAAACTCCCACCTCAGGAACGGCGAAGGTTGATGAGCCGAGGCAGATCGGGCGATGGCGAAGCCGCGTTTAGGATCTACCAGATGTACGACCTTGGCCTAGGCCGCAAAAAGAAGGCTATCGAATGGCTTGTGATGGCGGCGAACAACGGACACGGTGTCGCTGCGTATAACCTCGCCTATGACTTCTACTATCACCGGAGTGACGCCAGGAGCGCAGCAGTATGGTGGAGCATCGCTGCTCAGCGCGGTGAGAAAAAGGCAGAGGAGATGCTACGAACGCTCGCTCTGGACAATCCCTACAGGTAGCCGCTGTTTCATGAAACCGACCGCGGAGTCGGGCCGCAGCACAGAGTTCGCAGGGAAAAGCCTTAGCTTGTTTCGTGCTTCGAAAACGGGGCTTAGGGACCGTTTTTTTTTGATCGAAAAACCACGGTGTAAGCGTGTGATGGGAGACCAGTGTTCCGATTCGTTTCCATGCGCGCCATCCGGGAAATCTATGGTCCGAGTAGGCGTGAAGGAAAAGCGGTGTCGAACCCTTAGCATTACCCACAAGTTCGTCGACCAAATGTTAGAATCCCAAAGGGATTCCGCCTCAAAGCCCAGGGTTGGCGCGAAGTAGGAGCGCCTACCCTGGGTTAGTCGTTGGTTTCTGACACGAGTGAACTATAAGCCTCCTCGGACCACTTCGTGGTCAACCCCATCGTGGGTTGCGGCTTGTTTTTGGGTATTGGCCGATCCAGTCGCAACCCGCGATGGGGTTGTGAATTCTATGGCCTTTTCCCAGGGTAGCTCGTTCCTCGCAACCCTGGGCTTTGAGGCGCTATCCCGTTGGGATAGAGGTCCAAGATCTTCTGAACTTGTGGGTAATGCTTAGGTCGAGCCACCGCGGTCCATAGAACGCGCGGCGTCCCCCGACGGTGGTTTGTTTGCGTTTCCCTCACCCATCACGCCTTAACTCTCTCCACGGCATTCGATCCTGGCTCGGTTCGCACCGAGAATGGCCAACAATCTAAGCTTTTCAGTTTCGGGGGCTGGGTTAGGGTTTGTTCATGCTGAAGATCGGGCTTATCTCCGCAGCCTCTTATGGATATCAAGGCGCGGTTCGTACCCCGGGATCCAATCACGGAACTGCATTCGCGACGGCGTTCAACGGCTGGCGAGAGGATCGGGTGGCTCCTTATAGCACCAACTTCGTCCGCTCGCGTCGGAAAATTCCAGGAGTCGAGGTTCTCAAGGTCTGGGATCCGCATCCGGAAGCGGCGCAGAAGTTCGCTGAGGCCTGCGCCATTCCCACGGTCTGCCGCACTCCGGAAGAAGCGTGCGATGGCATGGACGCCGTCCTGCTGATCGACGACGGATCAGGGGAACAAGGTCAATACGCCAAATATCCGCTCCAAAAAGGCATTGCCACCTTCTGCGACAAGCCCCTCTCGATGAGCGCTAAACGGGCTCAGGGCTTGGTCAATTTGGCTCGATCCACCGGGGCTCGACTCATGTCTTCGAGCGCCTTGCGCTTTGTCCCGGAGATCATCAAGCTGCGCGACGATTTACCAAAAATAGGCCCGGTGTACCTGGCCACCGTGGCTTGTGGCAATGACCTGATCTACTATGGAGTGCACGCCCTAGCCATGGCCTATTCGGTTTTAGGAGCCGGAGCCATCTCCGCCATCAACGTCGGCCAGCCGGGCCTGAATCAGGTTCGAGTGCGCTTCGGGGATCACCGCGATGTGATTGTGTTGGTCGGAGAAAAGCAATGGATGAGCGTCGGTTATCAGATTTCTCTCTACGGACAAAAGGCCTGGCGCACCCTCTCGCCTGATCTGACGGACCTTTACACGCCCTTGCTCGAAGCATTCGTCGGCTATGTTGAGACCGGCAAGGAACCGTTCCCGATCGAACAGGAAGTAGAGATGCTCGCCGCTCTCGAGGCAGGCAAACGATCGTTGGCCACAGGACGAGAGATCACGGTTCAGGAAGTGCTGAAGGGTTAGCAGCAAGCACCCCGACTCCGAGTCGGGGTGCTTGCTGCTAAAAGGCACTGCGTGCGGGGCAGTTCCATGGAGTGCGGTGGCACGACCTAAGCATTACCCACAAAAATGTTAGAATCCCACAGGGATTCCGCCTCAAAGCCCAGGGTTGGCGCGAAGTCGGAGCGCCTACCCTGGGTTAGTCGTCGTTTTCAGGACAACCCCATCGTGGGTTGCGGTTGGATGGGCCAAGACCCCCGAACAAACCGCAACCCACGATGGGGTTGACCACGAAGTGGTCCGAAGAGGCTTATAGTTCACTCGTGTGAATTCTATGGCCTTTTCCCAGGGTAGCTCGTTCCTCGCAACCCTTATAGTCCCTCCAAAGTTATTCATGATTGGCGAGGAGAGCCCTCCAGCTCCCCGCAGCCAATTGTGAATAACTTTGCGCGACGCGACCCTGAGATCTGTGAACAATTTG
>JAEUHE010000195.1 GCA_016793885.1 Verrucomicrobiales bacterium | reverse complement strand
GCGAATGGAGTGAAGGGTGCAACCCGATACAGTGAGGCCTTTAAAATGCAGATTGTTCGGGAGCTGGAAAAGGGAGAAATCAATTATACCGACTGTGGGCGCAAGTATGGTATAGGAGGGAAGGCTACTTTGCAGAAGTGGGTGGGCAAGTATGGCAACGGGAGCCTAGGAAAGGTGATACGAGTGGAAACCCGAGAAGCGATCGATGAGAAAGAGCAGCTGCGGCGACGAGTGCGTGCGCTGGAAGCTGCTTTGGCCGATGCGAATATCGAATTGGCATTGGAGCGGCAGTATACGAAACAGGCGTGTGAACGAGCAGGGATCACGGACGTGGGGGCATTTAAAAAAAAGTCAGATGGGCAGCCGCCCACGGAGCGTTAGAGCAGGACAGCGGACTGGCGGGAGTGACGGTGAGAGGGGTGTGTCGCAAGCTGGGGATGAGCCGACAGAACTATTACACCCGGCGGGCGTTCAGGAAGCGTCGCCTGGTGGAGGAAGATCTGGTGGTAGGATTGGTGAAGGGAGAGAGGAAACTGCAGCCACGCTTGGGGGTACGCAAACTGATGGTATTGGTGAAAGGAAGTCTGACCCATGCGGGAGTAAAATTGGGGCGAGATCGGTTTTTTGAGGTCCTGCGAGAGCATCACCTGCTTCTCAAGCGCAAACGCTCTGAAAGCCCACGTACGACGCAGTCCTATCACTTGTTGCCCGTGTTTACCAACGTGATCAAAGGAGGGGAGTATAGCCATCCCAATGAAGTGTGGGTTGTGGACCTGACATACATACGAACGGAGGAGGGTTTCCTATTTCTAGCGCTGCTAACGGACAAGGTATCTCGGCATATCGTGGGTTACCACTGTAGCGACAGTCTGGAGTCAATCGGATGCCAGAAGGCCCTTGAGATGGCGTTAAAGCAGTTGCCTGAGGGCCGCAAAGTGATTCACCACTCGGATCGAGGGTGTCAGTATTGCTGCCACGAATACGTGGCCATGGCTTTAAAACGGGAGGTGACCATGAGCATGACGGAGGTGGATCACTGTGCAGAGAATGCGATGGCGGAGCGGATGAATGGGATACTCAAAGGCGAGTATAACTTGGATCAGCGGTTCAAAACGAAAGATCAGGCCCGGAAAGCGGTGACTCAAGCCATCTATCTGTATGGAAACCGCCGTCCGCACGGGAAACTAAACAACCAATTTCCCATCCAGGTGCATGCGCAAGGAATTCCATCGTCCCCCCCGGAAGCGGGACGCCCGACGACCGGGGCCCCATGCGCTACGACAGGAGCCGCGAGCTAGTGCTCACAGACCGTCTCCTGTCGGCGCTACCCCGGTCGCCGACCGTCCCGTCGTCCCCTTCGGGATAAGTGACAAGTTTAAACCAGGACTTGACCTCGTCCGTGTCGAACGGTGACCCCGAGCGCAGTGGTGGTTACCCTCACCTTTCCCTCGTTCGCCCGCCCTATGGGCCGAGACGGCCCTTCACTCCTTTCTAGTGGACACTGATTCCCAATGCCTTAGCACTCAAATCGACCCGTAAAATCATATATAACTGGCCTTTCATCAAGACCATTCGACATTACTCGTGAGCTACCGAACATTACTCTGGCATTACTCTTCTGCTGGCAAATCCGCTGGCAACAGTTAAGCACTGAGGTGCAGGACATCTTGTGTGGAACTTCCCATGACGATGGAACACTCACACCCGGCGAGGTAGTTGCTGGCTTTGCTGGGTTTCGCAGCAATACACGCTTTCCTTTGCGGCCATTCGTGTCTCACCGCGTCGCCTCTGCCTTCACGTAAAGCTCTCTCGGAGCGGCCTGGTAGTAACGAAACATTGCCGGGCAAATCCAGCCCTCCATCGCCGGTTCATCCATTGCGTAGTAGTTGCCGCCCATGTCGCCTCGCAACCAAGTCAGCTTCTTCTGGTAGGCGGGAAAGGGCTGCGCCGAAAACAAAAGGCGAAACCCGTTGGTCGCCCCCGGAATGTCTTTGACCAACACGTCAATCATCTCAGGCACGCCAGCCACAAACGGCTCGCGCACGAGCCCTGCGCTCGGGTCGTCAAAGACCCACGTGCCCGCGTGACGATAGGGCGTGATTACAATCAGTGCGTTCGCAGCGGCTGACCCTCGAGGATGAGAAAACAAGCCAGTAGCCCAAGCAATTGCGAGCGCCAGGGCGACTACAATTGCAAGGACAATTCCAAGTCTCCGGTAGTTGATGGACGTATTCATGATGCGTGGCATCGTGTGGCCGAACGACGGAACTCACACCCATCGAGCTGATGACCTGAGCCGCGAAAGAGGAACTGAGTGCGCCATCCAGCGTTGTGTGCAGTGATCTTGTTGGGAGAAAAATCTACTCATACGATCCATGGTAAGGTTTGGCGAAAATGCGATCTCGAGTGCCGAGCATTAGATACTCCATCCCGCTCCTGCAAGCACAGCTATACCGGACGGATCGTGAAGTCGCATCAGGATAAATCCGGCCATCATCGAAAGATAAGAAGCCATCTCATTTGTTAGGTTCAGATTTAGTGCCGTGAATAGCGTGCCGATATCCGCCAGGCGGTCGCTAAATCACCACTTACGTAGCATGTGAGAATCGCCGATGGTTATCCTCCTCGAGCCCTCCTGCGGAGAGCGAACAAGATCGGGCAGAGAGCTAGAAAAGCTATTCCTCCGAAAATGATTGAGGCTTTAGCGGCTAAGAGGAAGTAGTCAACGTGCGTCTCACGAAAACCTATCCTTCCAATTGCAAGCAATGGACGGCAAACAACCAGGAGAGGCATGTATGCCATTTGATTAAATACAAACGGTTGGCCGAAATTGACCCAGTGGAAAATCAAACTGGCGATCCATGCCAAGAGCGGGACAGAACCTGCGCAACCGATAGTGATGTAAATGATTTTTTTCAATTGATCCAACGAGTTTGCTGAGTGGGCCACGGAAACATGTCCGGGAACGGAAATGGTGGCTGGAATAATTGGGGTAGGGCGTCAATGGCAGCCTTAGAGGCGCCGGGCAATAGTTGCCCTGGAACGCCTCCCTCGCTTAAGGCTTTGGCCCAGGCGTTAGGATACTTGACGCGACTTCTTTCGTGAGGAACACTCAACTGTCCAGCCTTCAGGATATCCTGGGAGGAAGTGATACAGTTATTTTCGTAATCCCCCCCCTCTTTGTTTCCCTTGTTCTTCACGGCGAAATCCTTCAGGGCCCGAGCAACGTCACCATCTGGCAGAAAAAATGCAACATCGTCTGAGGGTCCGATTAACGATTCCAGATCGTTACTTTCCTTGAGGTATGGAATACCTTTGTTATAATCCAATCGAGTGTAGCCGCCTCCGGGGTAACTTGTAATCACGCCCACGTGACCAGCGGTGTAAAATCCCTCGAAATCGAAAATTAGAAATGTGATGAGCCCATCGGTGTCGACACCCCTCGGTGGCGAATTGCCCACAAAACCATACAGATTATTGCCTCCACGTTCCTGGATCGGATCCCGATTCACCCACCGCTGGAGATTGGGGTCATAGAAGCGATATCCGTAATAGAGCAGCCCAGAATTCCCATGCAGTTCCTTGCTGCTAAATCGATAGCGGTTTACCTCGGCAAGCGGACCTACGCTGCCTTGCATGTTACCGTAGGGGTCATAGGAATAGCGAGCCCACACCTGGTTGCTCGAGAACAGTGCTGTTATGTTCCCGCCAAGATCACAATGGTACAGAATCCCCCTCACCGAGCTGTGATCGTACCTCGCCAGGAGACCTCCGATACCACCCGCGCCAGAGGTGCTCTTCGATAGGTCGAGGCCCCTGGTGAAAGTAACAACTGGCTGGTTAACCGCATTCCGTTCCTGAACCTGCAACATACCCGAATAGACGTATCGCACCTCACCGGTCTGGGACCAGCTAGACGCCCAAGTGTATTCCTTACGGACGCGCATGCGCCGCAGCCCATCGTAAATGAAAACACTTCGCCAGACATTGGTTTCATAAACCTCGATCAATTCATCCCGGTCGTTGTAGACGAACCTTCGCTTGCCGTCGTTGCTCAGGTTACCACGGGCATCGTAGGTAAAGGTGAGGTTGGTCGAAAGTGAAATGGTCACGGATTGCCTGGCCGAGCGCGACAAAGGGTCCGTTGCGACGGCAATGAACGTGTTGTTGCCGTTAGACAGGGTCATCCCCTGCCGGGCGAAACTACCATCGGCGTACCGAGTTGCGGATACCACCGCCCCTCCGTGCTCGACGGTCACACTCGTAGCGCTGGGACTTGCCCGCCCCGCAGCGGTAAAGGCAGCATTGCGCCCCATCGCAACAAGTTGATTGAGACTATTGGTGGCAAACGTCTCCACAAGTTGGTTGGCCGCGCCCGTTCCGTTGGTTCGCTGGAGCAGGTTACCGGCAGGATCGTACTTATAGCCCCATTGCTCATGTACGCGAGGCGTGCCCGTGCCGGAGCCTTCGAAGCCGCTCGCCGTCAACAATTGGCCTTCCATATCATACGAATAATCCATATGGTTGCTGCTTGCAAACTCATTCGCGTTCCGGTTCATGCGCGTGATGCGGCTCGCATTGGCGAACACGTAGTTGTACGAATCTAGCACTGTGCTGCCGGACAACGCAGCCGTAGTGATGAGGCGCCCCATCGAATCGTAACTGTTGGTTCGGACGTTGCTGAAGGGGAGGTCGAGCTTCTTCACCAGTGAACCTAGCCACTCGCCCGAGGAAACCCCAGTCCACTCGTAGTCAAAGGTACCCATGGGGTTGGTGATTTTATCCAGCCTGCCGAATCCATCATAGGTGTAGGCTTGGGACCAGGCGCTGCCGCCCTCCTGCGAAATCGACATGGTCTGCATCTTTCGGTCGCCGCCATAGCTGTAGCCGACTGTGTCACTCGACCATGGGCCATCTTCTGATGCCAATTTCCCGAAGGTAGTATACGACCAGGTAGTCGTCCCCAGAGGATCTTTCATCGTGACTAGTCGGTTGTTTTTGTCGTAGGCCAGCCCCACGTTCTGTCCAGCGGTCGGATAGACAATGTTGGTCACGTTCCCCACTTTGTCATAGGCATAAGTAGTTGAAACGAATGCCGAGGCGATGATCGAGGGAACGGTTTGGTTGGTAAGCCTACCACCAGGGTCGTAAGTATAGACAAAATTCGTTTTGCCCGTGGCATCGAGCTTTCTGGACACTCTGCCATACTGATCATAAATCCACTGTGTCACCGCTTGGCTTTCATTTTTCAGCGAAGTGAGATCTCCGGCGGGGGTGAGACCGTAGGTGATGGTATCGCCCAGCGGACTGGAGACAGACATGGGGCGGCCCCATATGTCGTAGCCGTAGGTCGTCGAGTTGCCTGCAGCATCGGTAACGGCCAGGATACCGTTGGTGGTGTAGGCTCGGGCGTCGAATGTGGTGTCCGGATAAATCACCTTGGTAATTCGATCGTAGTCGTCATACTCCAAATTAACTCCTATGCCACTCGCATTCGTCGTGGTCGTTAAGCGACCCAGAGTATCATACAGATTAGCCTGGATGCATTTCCAGCTCGCTCCAGATTTTAGCCATTTTTCACGAACCTGTCCTTTTAGGTTGTAGAGAATTCCCTGCTCCATTCCTCCGGAGGTCGTGAGATTGGTCGGGTGACTCCAAGCGTCGAACTTGGTGGCGACCCATGAACCTCCTGGGAAAGTTACCTGGGTTTTACGGCCACGGTTGTCGTATGTATAGCTCGTGACTTGCCCATTGCCATCTGTGACGCTGCTCAAACTCCCGCAATTGCAATAGCTAAAGCTGACCACATTGGTCATGGCATTCGTCATGTAGAGAAGCTTACGGAACGTGTCATACACGTAGCGGGTTGAAAACCCATTTCGGTCGATGGTTTCAACAAGGTCTAAGCGATCGTAACGATTGCTGACATAGGTCGAATCAGGGAAGCCAATCTTGGTAATGCGTCCCATCGGATCCGTGTCATACGCGACCGCCAGTCCACGTGGATCGATGTTGGTTCGCACAAAGCCGTTGAGATAGGTCCAACTGTTGGTCCAGAGAGTAACGGTGACACCACCGGTCGTTTGCTGAAACGTTTCGGATTGGAGCTGCCCGGCGGCATTGAACGCGCGTATTTTTTCAACTATCCCATCGTAGGTGACTTTGCTGAGTTCCTTGTTTGTCCCGTGGTATTCATAATGGATCGGGGCTCCGCCTGGCCCTCCGATACCACCCCCAGTGCTAGGGTCCCACGGGAAAGCGATGATCTCGATATATCGGCCGTCTGTACCAGAAAGGCTGGCCAGCCAGTTCGTTGAATAGGAACTAACTCCCATGCAAGTAATCTCGTTTTCATCCTGAGTGATGACGGAAGTATAGCGGTTGCACCCACTGCCTGAGCACGCTCCAAGCGGGCGTATGGGCCTATGGATACGGAAACACAATTTTGGTCCTCCTAGCACGGTTTCTGGAAAATCATTTCTTTCGAGCACCATCTTCTTCTTCACGTAGCCGGGTCGAACAGTGCCAAGTCCATAATACTCGATCTGTGTCGCGTCCCAAACTCTGAGGTTAGAGTCTGTAGGGTCTGTCAACATGGTTTCTCTGAAAATCTGCGCTGGAAGATTATCAAAGCCTTCCTTGGTGCCCGCTTGATGCGTTGCACCCATGTCATAGGCGTAGAAAACAAACGGCCCCACCTCGGCTCCATTGATGTTAGCCCCCGGTAACCGCTCGAAGGATTTTATATTGCTAATGAAACCGCCCCAAGCCGCACGCCATCTGGTCACATGTGCCAGGTTATAACTGTTGGTCGTTACGGAACTAATCGCAAAGGTGCTGTTGTTAAGACTGCTATCGATCGTATTGGTGAGATTCTGGTACTGCAGTGGTCCCCAATAAGCCGAGCACCTAGCGCTAGGGTGATTCGTAACGGCGGCGGGATCTCTACCTTTGAGATCGTCCAACGTTCTATAGAAAAAGTCAGTGGTCGCGAGGACATTCGTCGCCATGTCCATGTAGTTATTCAAGCTCGTGATGACATCAGCTACGTTCGGCCAGGGATCAACAGGAAGGTCACCGAACACGAAAAGGTGTTTGCGTACTTCCTTCTCGATAACCCGAACCGCGACACAGTTGGTGTCACTCAGAGAAACGTATTCAAACCGATTGGTCCCGTAAGGCGTCTTGACGCTGGTAATGCGATCAGTCCCGTCATAGACAAATTTGCTCGTTAGCGAAATCGTATCAACGACTGTTTCCAGCCGCCCGTTGGCGTCATAGAGCATCATCGCGGCAAAACCGTGTGGGTTTGTCACCTTGTGGATCAGGCTGTTCATAGGACCCACGTTGGTATACGTAAACGTTGTACTAAGCCCCGCCGCATCAACGATATTCGTGAGACGCATCTGATCGAAACCACCGATAGTAGTGGTCGAATAGTTGAAGGTGAGCCCCCGCCCGATTGCATCCTCTCTCCTGGAGAGAAAATAGATTTTTTCGCCATTTCCTGCCCCGTTAGAATTATTCTCTACTTCCTCGGCGTAAAAATCCTTGGCCCCATTGTTGTGAGTTAGGACATAACCCACGGTGTCAGTCTCTACAAAAGCTCCGGTCTTTTTTTGATAGTAGGGAGCGTTGTCGCTGGGGGATCCGACTAAATAGCTGCGAACGTTGCCCACTCCGTCGAAGACCCACACTTCAGCGGGGCTAGAGCCAGCCTTGGCTCGGATGTATGAGCGCCAGGGGGTCGACCAGCCTGGCCCGAATCCGAAAACATTTGCTTGCCGTGTGTCGGCATGTCCGAAGCTTCCCTCCAGGCTTTTATAATGTAGCTTGAGGGCCATTTGCGGTCCGAAGGCAGGTTTATACCACATCGGGACGTCAACCAGGCGAACCGAGAGCAAAGGTTCTTCCACAGACCAGAGCGGCATCCCTGCTTCGGGGCAGTCCTGGCAGCTTTGATCTTTGTTAATTTTCCGTCCAGCTTCCGTGCTGCTGTCGGCCGGATCCTCCCCGTTGGTCCCGGAACCACCCCCGGCCTCGGGATCTCGGCAGGTGTCGCATTCCTCTTTTCCTTTCTCGGCGGAGGCTCCGCAGCAGCCAGTAGAGGCGTTGCCGGTCGTCTCCCCGTTCTGCCCCTTGCCGTCGCAGGCTCCCTCGTCCCGGGGATCGGTGCAGTAGGAATAGAAAGCGCTTCCTCGCTCATTGGACCACCAGAACGAATTACTCGGGGGGCAAGTTAAAGGGTCGCCGGTGTCGATGTCTAAAGTTGCTCCGCCAGCCACGCCTGCCACGTAGACCGCACTCGCTAACAGGAGTATCCTCAACAGGCTGAGTTTCCATTTCTTTGTCATAGGCAGAAAATGTGTGCGTGAGAGTTCGGGCGCTTTTCCTTAGGGGATATTGCTCGTGGTCTTCGGAGCGGTCAGATAAATCCAGAGCCCGTAGTCGGTGGCGCTGCCCCAATTGAGTTCTCCGGAATCGACCACGCCGTCACCGTCGGTATCTTCTAAATAATCCGGAATTCCGTCCCCATCTGAGTCCTTAGGAGTGGTGCTCGACGAGCCGGACGTAGCGATATACCGGAACCCGATGTCCACAATACTGTTCGTCTCTCGCAGTTGATCGGTGCGTGCCGTGTAATGGTAAAAACCGACCGTGGCTGCATCGGACACACTCCCTTTATTGAAGAGGTATTGAGTGTTCGTGGCTGAGGCGGTGGTGTTGTAATAGTAAGGCCCTAGTGGTCCACTAGTCTGGTAGTCGGTCGTCGTGAGCACCAGATCGTTGCCGGATCCGCCTGGCAGCACGGTCGTTCCCTTGTAGCCATTGTTACTGTTGCCAATCCCCGTTGCGCTTGCCGTCAGGGTCACGGTATCGAAGAGATTGTCCTTTACGTTGTAAACGGCGCTCGCGTGGTTGGTTCGAGTGAGCGAGACAGTTCCACCGATGCAAAGGTTGTTCCTGAACTCCACGTTGAGAGGATAACCAGTCGTTGTCTGATTATTCTGGATAGAAAGCTTCGGACGAATCCAGATATTGTTTGTCAGGTAGATTCCTTGTGAGACCGTGGGTGAGTTGTTCAGAAAGTTCTCATAGAGATTAGCGAAAAAGCAGTCCCGCGCGATCCAAACCACATTCACTGAGGGCGCAGCGTGCAGAAACTTTTCGGTTCCGGAAACCGTTGTCCCCGGCAGCGATACTTCGGTGAACCGCATTCGAACTTCCGGACTTGGAGTAAGTGATGAAACCACGCTGATCATCGACATCGGAACGATATACGAGCCCCAAACGGATGGCTGTTCCTGCACTGAGTTATAGCGCACAATCCGGTTCATATCATCCGGCCGCCCTTCACTGATGAGTTTGGCACTGGCGCTGACAATGCTAAAGCCATTCTCCCCGTGTAATCCAAAAGCCACGCCGTTGGTCAGCACCAAAGTAGTGGTGAGCGTCAGCTCCTCCCCAGTGTAGTCCAGCGGATCGTAATGGTATCCAAGATCAGGAAGGCTGACATCTCGCTCAGCGCGCGGCCCCAGAACAGTTGGGATCGAGAATCCATTTACCAGGTCGACTGGCGGATAGGTTGTTCTCTTCTGAATGTCTGCCAGAATGCTTACGACGGTGGTTCCTTGGTCTCGGTAGGTGGCGCCCGCCAAATAAGACTGCCCAGAGCCTACGCTTGCAAAGACCCCACTCGAACTGGACGGCGTCTGGACATATTGGAAATTATTTGTAGCGCCGGGGTTGGTCACCGCCACGAGGAGCGAGTTGGTGAGATACAGTGTGCCCAGATCTGATTGAAAATAGGTGCCGCCATTGGCGGTGATATGTTCTGCACGAACTGTGCATCCACTCCCGCTCAAATTGGTGGTAACAGAGGAAAAGAGGCAATTGCGAAGAAGGGTGGTTGAGCTCGAGAGCATCTTTACCCCATAGCCACAGTTTACAAACTGACCATGATCGAGGATGTGCCCGGTTCGACCGTTGAGAATTATTCCTACCTGAGCATTGCAGATGCGAAAGTTTTTGAGCTTAGCATCGGATACCGACGTTGACGCATTGATCTCCAGCGCCGCCGTGGCATACCGGCCGCTCAGGGTGGCATTGTTGAGCTTTTCACCCACCGAGTGATCAGACACCGCCGTCATTACCACAGGCCGAAATTGGTCCCCGCCTTTCCAGGAGATGGGGTTGTTGATCGTCAGCTTCACGTTATTCGTGTACTTGAGAACCGAGGAGCCTTCAAAACGCACGGCCGTGCCAGCCCCTCCGAAGGTGGTGTTTCCGCTGATATAGTATGTGGTGTCCGATTGGAAGGTGAAGGTTCCGAGAGACCCGTTTACAGTAGAGTAGTCCAAAATCACAGCCGAGCCCAACTCTCGGTCACTGCGACGAATGCTAGCGGTTTGAAGGTCCCTTGATTTATCCAACCGGTCGACCTGAGCAACCAAATCCTTCGCTTGTTTGGTGACCCGTCTCGCCAACCGTTTCACCGCTTCTTTCGGCTTTCCAATTTGTGCCTGCCGCAGTGACTCCATCATCGGCTGCAGATCTTCCTGAGCAATGGCTTCCACCAAGAACAGACGATCGTCACCTTCGATGGGGCCGAATGCTTTGGCTACGGGCGCTTCAACCTCTTCTGAGCCGATTGTAAACGCCCTTCCGTTGCCAATCTGAAGTGAGCCAAAATCTAGGTAAACGTCATCCATCGACCCCGCTTTCCCGACTTTCGTCTCAACAAGATCGGGGCTCTCTACGAAGGCGGACCAAAGCTCCAACCTTACATTTGGGTTCTCTTTAAGACCATAGTCAGAAGAACTTAGCGGCTCTTGGAGCACCAGGTCCTGCTCAAATCCATACTTTGTTACGGTGAAGCGTATGGCACACTTGATCCCTTCCATGGCATTGAAAAAGACAATTTGATTAGGTGCAACCAGTTCACCGGCGCAATCTTGAATTTTACCAACCCACGCCATCTCTCCAGAGCCGGTATCTCGGAATGCCACCAGAAGAGGCGTGCTCCGAAACAGTTTTCCATCGGGAGTCTCTAGAACCACGGCTCCTTCGGTATTGAGATTGGCGGAAATGCTCACTTTGTGAGGCATCGTGTCGGCAACCGCTTTGCCGGGCTGCAGCTTGAATTCCGCTTTGGATTCCTGCCAATCGTTCCCATCGAAGTAATGCATCGAAGAGGCCAGTTCCACATAGCGGTTGGTCGCCATGTAGGCTTCCCCCTTGGAGTTGAGTTCCTCGCGCACCGTACGCACCACCCGATGGTCTACCCCCCTTTCCAATACTTCAATTTCCTGCGCCATCGACGGAAGCGCGAGAGCCAAAAGAAAAAGGAAGGTGCTTTTCATAGATTCAAGAAGAGGCTTTCTACACTGGGGAAAATACCAACAGGAGGCCGGAAGAATAGTTCAGAGCGCGCGACCACGGATGCGAGTGGGCAAGATTCATGGAAGATCAGCATCATTTTTCCTTGCTCCAGCTTTCATCACGAGATCCATTCATGATTTTATACCTGACCTTGGCTTTGTTGATGAAAAAATACGCCGATTTAGGATCGGCACAAGAAAAATTTCACCGGCGCCCAAATATTTTTGGCGGTGCAAAAACAACAGCTGCTGTCTGCGATCTTTTGGCATGAGAGGCGTCACCCAAAGTAAATACGCTCGCAAGGCGCGGAACCTTACAGCAATTGTTTGGAGGCCGATCAGTTCCCAAATATTCTCAAGATTAACGGACGATTTTCAGAATCTATCGGCGCTTCGTTACTTTTCTGCGCGCGATTAAAAATGCATTGACCTTCTGAACGTGGCTCTTATATCCCTTTCGCAAGGACGCGTCATCGCATATGGGTGACGGGCTCTCACATCAACAAAGGCAGGAACACTCCCTCATGAAAACACTCAACGCATTGCTGGTTGTTCTTAGTGTCGTTTCCTCATCCACGGCCGCAACACTAACCATCACCGACGTCGTGAAACCCAGTCTCACCTCCGTGGCGGTCACTCTTTCCGGCCCCACCAACACCAAGGTCTTCGTCTGGGGTTGGAGCCGCCCCACGTCCGGATCGAGCGGGGCGTGGACGCAATATTCCACGGGCGGATACGCCACCAACACGGGAGGAAACTCCTGGAGTTTTACAAATTCCTCTGATGGCTCGATCACGCTCGACGTGAACGGCCGGGGCATCTGGGGCACGGCAACAGCTGCTGGCTCGAATACTGTTTTCAGGGCGAAATCCTCCGGAGGCCTTGAATCTGCGAACGGCTTTGGGTGGAACCTGGTGAGTATCTCAACAAACTACTCCACCCTAAACAACCCCTACGCTTCCTGGTCGCCCACAAATCTGGCGATCTTCACCACCAACGGGCCTGCAGCTCTGGCGGACGGCACGGTCTGCTACCAATGGGATAGTAACGCGGGGGGCTGGAACACGGCTTCGCTCGGACTTTTCGATCCTGGGGTTTGGGAGGACCCTTTTACCGCCGGTCCGGGGGAGGCTTGTGTCGTATATAGCCCGAGCAATCAGTCCAATATCATCATTAAAGGAAGCCTAACGGGGATCTCGACCCTTATTACTTCGAACAAATTGGCATTGGTTGGTCCTGTGGGGCTCGACGGTGAGGGCAGCGTTGACTTCGCCCATACATTCACTAGCCTAGGATTTGGTTCTCCGGCTTCGGTGAATGGAGCCATTATCGGGAAGGTGAATAACTCGGATGGGAGCATGACGACGAATTATGTCGCCTCTTCCGGGAACATCACCTCCTCGTTTCTAAAGGGCTTCTGGATCAAAGCACCGGCGACCAATCAATCGCGGAACTTCACACCGGTGATTTGGTAAGCCTTTGAGCCTTGGCCCGGCGAATCGGCGGACCCCGGACACTGGGTTGGTTCTGGCCCCGAAATTCATACTCCCGCAGCTCCCGGCTGCGGGAGTACTTCTTTTCAAGGATTGCGGAGGCGTTCAGCCTCCGGCTCTGCTTACCGATCTCACCGCCCAACTCGTTCCAGGAACCCAATTCGGACGACAGCGGTGATACTCACACTTCCCTTTGACGCGGTGGATTTCGGCCTCAGTCTAGAGCAGGCCAATCTCAAATTTTTGGGTCGGACACCAACTCCTATCGCTGATAGGGGGACTTACGAATGGCGGAGGAGAAGCTTTTTCCAATCGATCGTGGTCATTCTCGGTTCGGAGAACAGAGGCAGGTGGTATGTGCCAAAACCTCGATAGCCTAGTCGTTCAGGCTGGAATCTGCTTCACAAAGCGACAAGCGTAATTAAAGTCGATGAGCGTGACTCGAAATACATTGGCCTGCTTGGAGAGTTGGTCAGAAGAGCTACTTTCACGAGCCGACCGTGTGCGCAAGCTTATCGGGGATGCGCATTGGCTTAGCGATGGGCATCATAAGGAGGAACTGATTAGGCAGTTCCTCCTTCGACACCTGCCTCCCACATTGAGGGTTAGTCGCGGGTTTATCTGTCCACCAGAGGACGAGCGCCGAGTGTCATCAGAAATAGACGTGTTGATCACCGACGCGCTAAGTGAAATGCCTTGGTTTACGGAGGGTAACTTGATAGTTGCCCCCCCTTCCTGTGTCCGGGGCCAATTGCACGTGAAGACTAAATTCGGGGTGAATGAACTATCTGAAGTTATGAGGTCAGGTACGACAAATAACCGCCTGGTCTGTGATTACAATTCGACAGTGAAGCCATGGTTTGGGGCGGTTTTTTTTGTATCGGAAGCGTCGCTTGACGGGAAACGACTATCGAAAATTCTTGAGAACGCAATCGCTAAAGTGTCGAAGACACAAGGAACGAACCATCTCGATCGTGACTGTTTCCCAGACTGCATCGTTGTCCTCAACGGTCCTGTTTTGCTGGCTGATAAGACAACCGCCGATGACTCAATCGATACCGTAACTATCCGCGCATTCGCCTCAACAAAACTCTCCCCTGCAATCATGTTAGCACATCTGTTTGATTCCATACCGATCCCGGGACGTGACTTAACCAGAAGGGGTGAATGGGTTCGCCTATTCGAGTTGGCCCACACACCTCTCTTGTTCAGGACTGCATTTCAGTTATCTCCCAAGACAAAATGAAAATCTCCATCCAAGAGCTCCAGGGACAAATCCGTCGTGGGCCTGGTCTAGTTTTCGGTCCAGGAATGAGCACAGCGCCAGGTCGAGAAGTAGAATGCCTCAAGCAACTCAAGAGCCTTCATCCCGATCTTGATATCGATTGTCCATGCTCAAGTTTTTTGGACTACGTTGATCTGGTAAGCGCTGCCGGAACCGCATCAGAAACAAAGCTGCGTAACGACGTCCAGTCTGCATTCACCAATGCGGCGTTCGCCAATCCCCAACTGGACGCGATTACGAAAGCGAACTGGACAGTAATCGTCTCTCTCGGGTGCGATGATTTTCTACGAACCAAAATGATGGACGCGTTGTACGCTACGCCGTCCAAATGGACGCTAACTACAATCGCCGAACCGGATACCACGCCGTCACTGACGAGCGTGCCATATTATGCACTGATGGGTGACATCCGAGACAACCGCGATTTGTCCAGCCTAGCTATTAGCCGCTCCCAATATCTCAGGCGACAGCGCCAGTGGGCACGGATGCTCCAGTCACTACCTAGCATCATCAAGAACGATCCTTTGATCTTTTTGGGGACGGCCACGATCGTTGAACGCGTGTGTGACTTCATGAATGAGTTACTGAAGCTTCAACCGCAAGTTCCCCGAAAATTGATCTTCTTAGAAACCGATCCAACTGCCACGAATGCCACCTTCCGCAACCTTGTGCGACCTTTCTCCGAGATAATTACGGCCGAATGCAGTTTGTCGGACCTCTGCAACGCCCTAAGCAAAACAAATCTAGATATTCGCTCGTTACCGTTGTTCGCGGAACCCACCAAGGGGTTGATTGACCCGAAGGTATTCGCGGAAATTGAGGACCAAGTCGCCTACGTTCCCCGGAAAGATGAGGTCCGAGCGAATGCCGCCGAACGCAACCGACTACAAGACTCGCTGTTTCGCCCTACGCACCTTGACTGGGCGCCATACGCCCTCGGTCTCGAGTTCGTGCGAGATGTCTGTTCAGATATCGAGGTTCTAGTCACCAAGTTCCTCAGGACACCGCAAGCCGAAAGATCCCCTGTGCTTCAGCTCAAGGGCGAGGCAGGTATTGGAAAGACGGTTATCATGCGAACTGTCGCGTTTGCGCTAGCTCAACAGTCCAAGCTCTGTGTGTGGGTGAAGCGTTCCTACGGAGAGGTGTCAGGTCATCGCTTCGACTCTGTAGTCACAACGCTAAACGAAGCAATCCGTCGTAGGAACACCGAAGTCATAGTGTTCCTCGACGACCCGATCGGTAACCGAACACAACTCAATGAGATCATCATCTCCCTGGGAAAAGCTAAATTCGCCTGGCTGATAATCGTTGCGAGCAGGAAGACAGACGAAACAATTCCGGTGAAGGACGGCTTGGCTCAACCGATCCCGGATGAGAATATCGTCGAGGTTTCGCCCGAGTTCTCCAACTCGGAGCTCGAGAGGTTGCCTGATTACCTTGTCACACTGGGCGTGGCGGAAAACGTTGAGAGAGCTAAACAGATGATGCTGGCTCCGGGGGTAAAGCACAGCAGAGATGTTTTGTGTTCTCTTTGGTATCTTCTGCCGTCGACCCAATCTGCGATCGAGGAATCACTGGTTGGGGAATACCGACGCTTGGGAGAAACCGAAACGCTGATTAAGAGTTTCGCGAAGGCCGCGAGTGCCTCTAAGAGCGTAGCTAAGGCCGCTTACGAGTTCGTGACGACTGCGTCGGGTTTTGATAGCGTTCCTCTACCGGTCGAGGTGCTCGTGAGCGCGCTGGGGATATCCTATGGTGAATGGGCTGAGAATTGTTGCGAGAGAAAGCCTCTCTGGGGACTTCTTTATGAAGACAGCTACCCCAGCGCAGAAACTTATGCCTACCGGACGCGGAATCATATCGTAACAGAGGTACTGCTTCGTACGCTCAACCATGGGACGGCCGGGCACACCGGAGAATTCCGTTGTCTTAAACGGCTCTTGAGTGCTTGCAGTTCTACAAGCCCTCAATATCGCACGTTCATACTAGACATCTTGGTTGAACGCAGACATCTCATCGAAAGGAGATTCAATTACCAGCAGGCCATGGAACTCTACGATGCAGCTGTCTCCGCTTACCCGAAACCTCTAGGGGTCGTAGAGCATCACCGGTGCCTTGCAAAGCGGAAACTCGGTGGAGACTGCCAAGAGGTCTATGATGAGCTACGTCGACTCATTGCCAGAAGCCAGGATCATACTGTTGCAGATCAAGACCAGGCCGATAATCTGCACACCTCGGCAGCCGCTGCTCTCAATCAGATGATCAAGGAGAAGAGGGTGGACGCAGCCGATGGCGGAGAAACCGTCTTCGAACACGTGTCAGCGGCTCTTGAAATCGACCAGTTCTCTTTACATTCCCACCACGTTCACGCCCAGACCCTGCTAACGGTCGCCGCCGCCGTCAGGGGGACAAATCGCGGGGCGTTCTGGACGAACATAGAACGAGCAGCACGGATCGTGGGCCGTGCCCTCCTCCTAGTCGCACATTCATCGCCGGATGGGCAGATCAGTGAACAAACCGCTCAAAGCACCAAGATGTTCCAAGATTTGAGACAGGACATACTGATGGCTCAGCCGGATCTCGACATAATTCGAGGTCAGTCTTTCGAAGCTTTCAAGAAAACCGGCGACCAGACACCCCTAGCCTTTGTGGCCAGGATACTTCTAACTAAGGCGACTCAGGACAAACGTGGGTCATTGTTTAAGAAAACGGATGAGTTTCTCAGAGACTGCTTTAAGCTCATCAATGACGCGAGCAAGGATCCGAGGGATGAACTGCTCCTGTGCCGAGTGGAGCTAATCGTTGAATGGCTTTTAAACCGAGACAGAGGGCCCGTAAGTTGGGAACAGTTCGAGAGTGATCTTTATCACATCCTGAGGAACCCTCGTTTTGCACGAGATACCTTATGGCTTTTCTATCTAGGTGTAGCCCAATATAACCGAGGCAAATTCGTCGAGGCAGAAGCCTCCTTTCAAGCCTTGAGATCCCGGAACCTACCCTGGGATAGACGGCAGAAAGTCAGGTGCCTTTATCTGGGCGAACAGGCTGCGCCGAAAATCTTCGAGGGTAAACTCAGCCCCGGCGCGCACGATAATCGGTTCGTTTACTCGGCCGAGTTGGAGAACGACATCCTGGTCCGACGGGGTAGCCTCACCGGCCGAATGGACGAAGTGAAACATTTCAAAATCGGCTTCACCCTCTATGGACCCTTGGCGATCGGGAGGGATGAAGCAACATGACTAGGTGACGCATCGGTTATTGAAGCAAGCAGGGTCCTTTTCGAACTCCTCCATCTCTGATGGAGGTTGGTGTCCCCCAAAAAAGGAAGGCTGCTGGTCGGAGAAAATCAGAGCAGGAAAACGGGAAGAAAGCTGCCGGTGGAAGGAGGCAGAACGAGCCGAAAGTGGAGGCTTCAAACAAGCGGAACCGGAGAGGGATTGGGGCAGACAGGAACAGAGCGAAGGGATGGAGAATTGCGCCAGACTGACGCTGCCCGCTCCGTCATGGGTCCCCCCGCCGGTGATTCAAAACAGTCCCGTCCCCGACCTACCCCGCCGCCTGGTCTCCCCTCACGCGTCCGAGCCCACGGGAATTTTTTGCCCTCCACCGCTTTTGAATCACCTCACAAGCCCGCGACAGCGCCTTCTCGTCCTCGGCGATGCGTCGGAGTGCCACAGTGGCAAACCACTTACTTCCATTCCTCTCAGGCCGTCCCAGGGGGCAAAGAACGCCTTTGGCGACGAGCACCGGGATGTCGTGAAGTTGAAACCCCAGGAATGCCGCCGCCTCGGCAGCCGAAAGCCTGGCTGGCAGCGTTCGAAGATTTAGCAGTTCTCGTTGGTCGTGAGTCATGGGCGGAAGGGGCATCTCCGGCCGGGTGTCGCGGAGATGACCACGCGAACCTATCCGCCACGCCTCAGCTTTTGGTTGCAACCCGAAGACACATCACCCGCCGAATCTTGTCAGGTCCAATCCCCTCCAAGTCGGGGTCGCGTGAGAGGGGTTAGTGTCTCTAGGCACAATTACCCTGGGCGGTCCGGCAGCGACGAACAAAGTCGGGTTGCGTTTGTTGGGTGATGGGAACAAGCCACGGGACGTACCCGAGGGAGCTATTCCCGTTTCATCCGCGATATGGTAAAGGGTGCTTGTCCGCACACCGAGTCATAGAAGGAGATTCCACATGGGACCAGGGGCCGACCCAAGACATCAACAAGCCCACGGCAGCTCCCCTGCCAAAGGCTCGCCGCCTGGAGGGCTGACGCCTCCCAAAGCCACGGTCAATTTTCCCCTGGGCCAGGTGGTCATCACCCCCGGAGCGCTAGAAGCCATCCCCCAGGATGAAGTCATGGCTGCTCTCTCACGTCACAGCAGAGGAGATTGGGGCATCGTCAAAACGGCGGACTGGAAGGAAAATGACCTCTCTGTTCGTGAGGGGTTTCGAATCCTCTCGGCTTATGAAACTAGGGATGGAACCAAATTTTGGATCATCACAGAAGCTGACCGGAGCTCCACCTGTCTCTTACTGCCTAACGAGTATTAGGATTGCGCCATCGATTCCTGTCCCGCGCAATCCGGAGATGGGGCCGTGCGGACCTAGAGCACAAGGGTAAACTGATTTCGAACGCGGCGCTCCCCTCCCCCGCCCGCGTTCCCCATTAAAAGTAATCCCCTCCAAAGAGAACTTCACTACGCCGCCTCCCGGAACTCTTGGACCCTAAAGCGGTCAGGATTTTCCTCCCGATATTTCACAAGTGCCGCCCTTCCCCGGTCTTCTTGCGGCTGGGTGATGTGACTCCAAAGCCCTTTTCGGATAAGCGCCACGAAGAACCGGGGCGGGTCGTTCCCCACCTCCCGAGCCCTCACCGCCGCTGCCAAGAAATTTAACGCCATCGCTTCGCTGGGGTTAATCCATCCTGCCTTGGAGGCTTGGAAGTAAAGTTCTTCAAGCCTTCCAAAGTGCCACAGGTCTTCGGGTTTGATATCCCAAAGGTTTGGATTTTCTTTCCGTTCTAAAAAAACACCAGCTGGCTTGGCTGGAAGCAAAGTTTTCTGGTGTTTAATTTCGATAGAAGTTTTCTTGTCTTTATTAGGGGGTGCAAAATCGGTGCATTTTTCGAGGGGGAGGGGTGCAAAATCCGGCACCGTTTCAGTGACTTTCTTCTCTCGTTTCACGAATGTGCACTCAAGATTCAGCACAAAATAGGCTCCGTCCCGGTTTAATTTTAGCTGATGGGACCCCTCGTCACTCTCAATGCACCCAAGCTCAATGAGAATTTTTCGAGCGTATCTGACCGCTCGCTCGCTTAAGCCCATCGTTTCCGAAATCCAGGAAACCTTGGCAGTGCCTCGGTTTGAAATTTCTCCCCCCTGTTTTGAGATAGAAAGCCCCCGGACCAGGTAACCAATCAAAGTTTTGGTGAGGCTCAGTGTGGGGTTACCGGCAAGGAACCGGATTGCCGAGCGCGGAACTGGGATGGGTCGTTTTGGGCTCCTTCGGCAGGAGAGAGATTCTAAGAGCTCATTAGAGCCTGGTAGCGGCTCCGTAGTGATGAAAATTTGACCCTCCCTATGGTCTACTAGCCCTTGTTTTCGCAATCTTGATACTGAGCGTTTAACGGCTCTTGGTGGGAGTTCGGTTAAACGCACGAGTTCGTTTAATCGGTAGCGCGGAAAATCACTGGGTTTTTCGCGGCGGCGCTTTTTGTAGCGCGTGGCGGCTTCGCGGATTGCAACCAGGGCAAAGCAGCCGAAGTAGGCTTGCGCGTCTCGTTTGGAGAGTGTCCCCTCCTCCATGAGCCACAGGATGTTTGAGAATTGGATTGGGGTTATGGTTTTGTAGCCTGATTGCATGGGTCGCCTCCGCAAAAGTGATCGCCGGTCAAAATTCGACCCGTTGACGAAGGCACCGCAACCAAGATAAACATCAATCCTATCCGTATATCCGGTTGCCTCCGGTTCGTTCGGGTGATCATTTGAAAGGCCAGCGTTGGTGCGCTGGCCTTTTTTTTGCCCGCAGTTCGGTTAAATCTCGTTCAGCACTTTCCCGCAACAGTAAAAGTGAATCGTCGCGGTTCTTGTAGCTACAAGGATACGTATCCTTGTGTCCCTGGAGCTACGTATCCTTGTATCCTTGTGTTCATAGCGCTACGTAGCCCTATCAGATCTAGGAATTGTGATTATTTTCGTAGAGATAGGTGGTAGATGGGTTGCGATCTGAAAGGCTTCGTGCTCTGATGAGCCTGTATCCTTGTGCCTACAAGGATACGTATCCTTGTATCCTTATCAGGCAGCAATTTTTCTTAGGAGAAAACTTTATGGAGGGCCATTCGATCGTGGAAATTTCAGGGCCGAGGACCGCGATAATCGGGATCGGAAACCAGAAGGGTGGAGTCGGCAAGACGACCATCACGGTTCAACTTGCGTGCGCCTTGGCTGAATTGGGGCGGAAAGTGCTCATCGTTGATCTGGACGTCAACGCGGGTTCGACCAAACACTTTGGAATTAAACCTGAGGGTTTCTTAGGCACCTTTGAAGTCTTGGTGGGGGATGAGGAGCCGCTCGATGTGATTATCACTCACGAGGACGAAGACAATCAGCTACCAGAAGGGGTTCATCTGCTGCCGGGTTCTCGTAAACTCGAAAGTCTTGATGAGAGGCTCCGAACCAAGAAGTCCAAGTTCGACCCGGTGCCGTTGCACGACTGCTTGAAGCCCGTGGTCGAAAAGCTCCGGGGGCATTATGACTACGTTTTCTTGGATACTCCTCCCAGCGCCCCGTTGCCGATCATCGCAGCATACAAAGCCGCCGACGGCTTTCTCCTGGTCGCGATTCCGGAGGGACTAGCGATTCAAGGGCTCAACGAAGCTTTGCATGACATCGAGGAAGTTCGAAAATACGGGAATTCAAAACTTGAGTTAGTAGGGATCGCCATCGGAGCGGTGGAAAGTCGAACCAGACTCAGCCGAGAACTGGTGGCCTACGTGGCAGGAACCTTCAAAGACTATCAACTTCTGCCGGTCATTCCGCGTTCGACCATCGTGCCCACTGCACAAACCCAAGGGACTACAATTTTCAGAGTCGATTCAACGCACACCGTTTGCCAGGCTTTCAGGGATTTGGCAGTGAGTTTTGAGACCAACATTGAAAAATTCCTTGGAATAAAGCACTCGGTGCAGATTTCTTCGGAGGTAGCAGCCAATGGCTAAGCGAGCACCGATCCTTCCCGATAACTATAATCCAGTAGGCGATCGTCTGAGGCGGGTTCTGCAACCTGCCGCAACTCCCCTGGAGCCGAATACCAATATCGTTAACCACACTTTACATGCGGTCGAGCAGGAAGAAGCGTCATCGCCTGACCTGGCCCTGCGTGAAAGGGAGCAAGTTCCTGACGTGCCGGTCGACAAGGAGCTGAAGACCACCTCAGTTCGATTCCGCTGCTCCATGAGCGAGCGCCGGAAGTGGCACACGATGACACAAGAATATTCAGGCGATCACAACAATCTGAGCCATTTCATCCGAGCCACAATGCTGCTGCTCGAAAACGCTGACGAACAACTTCGTCGATTGACTCCGGATATTCAACGATTTCGAAAACCAGCAACAACCGATACTCTCGGCATCGCCCTTTACGAACAGCGGTTAGCTCAACTGCTCTATGACGCGATCAAAACCGCAGGCAGGCCAAAGGCGTAGTCGGCCAATTCGCCTTAGAGAGTCAGAGTTTGCTCAAGGGTGATTACCTGATCAGCGATGAATTCCTTTTTCCTCGATTGCTCCATCGACTCGGTTACTTTGACCACCGATTCCGCGAGATACCAGCGGGTGCTGTCTTTCGCCCGGCTCGCCTCCACGTAGGCGAGCTCCCGATTTTGGTTTGAAGCGTAAACAAGGGAGTTATCGATCGTCGCCCCTTGAGTTCGATTCACGGTGAAGGCATATCCCAATCGTATGTCGGTATATCGCTTCAGATCTATCTCCCGCGTCTCGTGAGAATCCAAATATACAACAAGTTTTCCGTCCCTGATCGATTGAACGGTTCCGGTGTCACCATTCCATAGGCCAAGTTGGCGATCGTTAAGGGTGAAGATCACGCGATCTCCAACAAAATACCGCACTCCTTCGGACTCCAAAGCCTGCGGAGCAAGCGCTTCTGCTTGGAGTCGCTGAGCCTGCGCGAGCAGGTTCAGCTCATCGACAACGTTGTTGGTGGGAGCAAGGATGACTTGCTTGTCAGGATGGTCAATTCCGCCCCGATTCCTCCAATCGTTCACCAGTCGTGCCAAAGCCTCTGGTTCCGTGGCAGCCTGCGCGACGAGGTTTTTGTCCTGGTAAGAAGCAAAAGCGGCTTTTGAATTACCTTTTGAGAACTCTTTCACCGCCTCACGTGCCCAAGGTTCTTTCTGGCGAAATATTTCTGTGAGTTCTGAAGAGGGGAGGCGATTGAGTAGGGCTGAGAACCCGCCTCCGTGCTCCACCGCCTGGAGTTGACGGTCGTCTCCGGCAAGAACGCAGCGTGCACCAGCCTCGTTGCAGAGCTTCAGCACGGTGAGAAGCTGCCTGGTGCCAACCATCGCCGCCTCATCGACCACCAAAACTGTTTTGTCTGACAACACCCTGGCACCGCCTCTGATCTCCCAAAGGAGGCTGTGTAGGGTTTGAGCTTCAAT
>JAEUHE010000194.1 GCA_016793885.1 Verrucomicrobiales bacterium | reverse complement strand
CCCATGAGCCCTGGCCTACCTTTTATAGGCTAAATAGTCGTGGGCGAATTCGTAAGTTGGCTAGCAAGGCTGGTTTCGTGGCAACAGAACTCCGAATGGTAGAGCCAGAGCCTTCATACCTCATGTTTCATTTTCTTCCATTCCTTGCCGGAGTCAGCTACGAGAGGATTGTGAACGGAGTTGAACTTTTTGCCGGACTGCGAAGTAATATTTTTGGCAAACTCACCAAATGAGCTGTATCTTCGGTTAGCATAGGCATTTGTTCCACTCGTTAGTACCCTGTTTGAACTGCCGCCAGGCACACCGGAAACCTGCAGGGCACCCGGTTACCGTGACCATCCTTGAAGTTCTGGGATTTCGATAATCTAGGTCGAATTCGAATGGGTATTCACGATGAGATGGCGAGAACGACTTTATTTGCGGTTTTTTCGCTGGTTTTCCGTAAGCGTCTGGCTGAGAACCTGCCGGTCATTGAAGAGGTCCTTGATTCCGCGCCTGTAAAGCAACCTCCCGAGCAGTGGTGCTTCATTGGACAGGAGGTCAACGTGCAGCTCGACTATGAGCCCGGACGCTTCCTGCCTCGGCCTATCATCCGTGGCAAGTATGTCCATCGCTCCCAGACCAAACGCCTCCGATTGCCGCGTGGGCTGAACGGTTGCTGGAACGGGGCTGGCGACCCCCAGATTGTTGGCGCACCTGCTGGTGAGCAAATACTTAGAACGTCTGCCCCTCTTCCGGCAGGAACAGATCTTTGGCCATCTTCACGGGGTCTGGTTACCCCGGCAAACTCTGGCCCGCTGGGTCGAGTTGGCCGCAGACTGGCTCAAACCGATCTACGATCATATGCAGACCGGAGTGATGGCTGGGGGATATGTCAAGATCGGCGAAACCTCAATCCGGTATCTATCACCGGGAAATGGCAAGACCAAGCTCGGTTACTTGTGAACGGCACGGCGACCGCGTGAGGACGTAATCTTTCGGTAGGAACAGAATCGAGCGGCGACCTGTCTTCAAAAGATCCTGCCTGTCACCGGGCACTTCACCGGCACCATCCAATGCGATGGCTACTCCGCGTATGATTTCTTTGCGAGGACTCGCGTGGGCACCATCCGGTTGGCGGCCTCCCGGACGCACGTTCGCAGAAAGTTCCGTGAGGCGCTGGAGCAATCGCCCTGGACGGATGGCTGATGGGGCAGATCCAGCAGTCTGAGGCGGACCGAAGCCAGGCTCCTGGTTCAAGGGGCAGGTCCGAACCTGCGGCTGGCCGTGAGAGCTCAGAAAAGCCGTCCGCTGGTGGATCGTATTCGGAAAGCCTTGATGGCGATACAAGCCAGTGGCCGACACTTTCCCCAGCGCCTCCTTGGGCCGATCATCGACCACGCCCTGGGACTGTGGAGCGGGTTGGAGACCTTCTTGATGGACGAGAGGATAGAGATCGACAACAGCCAGGTCGAGAACGCGATCCGGCCGACTGCCATCGGAAAGAAGAACTGGCATTGTGTGGGGGCAAAGTAGGCTGGAGAACTAAGCGTCAGGGTTTGGACTATCGTGGAGAGTTGTCGGCGACGGGGTAGTGAGCCTTTCACCTACCCGCGGGACGTCCTAACCCGCCTCCCGGACATGACGATTCAGCGGATCATGGATGTAACGACCGAATCTCGGGCTAACCAACTTCACCACGATCACCGTCCCAAAGCACCATAAACGTCAATTAGATATGATGTGACCTGTATGAGCACCCTCGAACATCCAACGGGCGGATAGCGTTGCGTGTGACGCTTAAAGTAAATCTGAGGTGGAGGCCTCGTTGACTTGACGGAATTCTTCAAGGTGATTCTGGCACAGCCCGACAAACCTTCTGGAGGGCCCTATCTCGGATGACGCGCGATGTTGTTAGTAATGTTCATTCTAGTGAAACACCGAGGTGCAGGATGTGCTTAAAACGACTGGCATCCGCTGGCTGCCAAGTAACTATCGTCTACTCCCCAAACTTCAATCCGATCGAGCGAGTCCTGGTAGCCTTTAAAGGAGGTGCGTTGTGGAAGTTCATTCTCCTACCCCGCGAAAAACCCTCGGCTGACTTCCCGATCCTGAAACGACGCTCGTCATCCGCTATAGGTTGAAACGTTATGAATATACGCTTTTTGGGGCCCAAAGCAGGTGGGCAGGTTGGTGGGATCGAGAGTGCCATGAATGGACTTAGCCAAGCCCTTCAAAACTTGGGCGTTAGCGTCATCCCGACCGCTGATGTCAAGGATGCGGAAGCGGTCCACCATTTCCATGGCTTATGGAACTTTAACAATAGCAAACTAGGCCAGTGTTTGCGCCTGCACAAACGTTCTTATGTGGTTTCGCCGCATGGGATGTTGGAGCCGTGGGCTTTTCGGCATCGTGGATGGAAAAAAATCCCCTATTTCTGGCTTGTAGAACGTGGGTTTCTGCTAGGAGCCAAACGGGTCTTTGTGACGAGCAGAATGGAGTCCGACAATTTTCGCTTAATTCTTCCTCAAGTCCCTGTGGAGGTGCTACCGCTAGGTTGTATCGATAGACGTGGACCGGATTTCAAGGGGGCTCGACAACGGCTTGGCTGGGGTAAAGACGAGAAAGTGCTTTTGTTTCTCTCCAGGATTGACAAGAAGAAAGGGCTCGATCTGTTGTTGGCTGCCCTTAATGGTCGTAGCGACTGGAGTGGTTGGCGTTTGGTCATTGTTGGTGATGGCGATCCGGATTATCTCGCTTCACTGAAAGACTCGGTTGACAAAGCTAACCGCAACCTCCCCCGAATCGAGTGGATAGGACCGATTTGGGGTGAGGCACGTTGGGCTTATCTCCAGGGCTCAGACTTGCTTTGTTTGCCGACATATTCGGAAAATTTCGGACTGGTCGTGCTTGAGGCCTTGCATGTAGGTACTCCTGTGCTCACCACAGATCAAACTCCGTGGGTTGATGATAGGGGACTTCAAGGTCTATTTATTGCAAAACCTAATGTTCTTAGCATTCAAGCTGAGCTTCTCAACGCACGGACCATGCTCGCTAGAGGGTGGCTGGATAGTGATCGGAAGTCGTTAGCTCTTTGGGCTGCTGACAAGTTTTCATGGCACTTACTTGGCCCTTCATATACCGCCGCCTATCGAAGGGCGCTTTCGAGTTGAACTACACCTATTCAGGAATTTGCGCAGGCGCTTGCGCCTTTCGACCGCGGTTTTCACCCTCACTTACAACACTGCACATAAATGTTTATTTGAGTGTTCGTGTGTTCGGCCATTAGGGATACGCATGGAGCTCCTAGCCGTGGCTGGAGTGCGGTCGCGTCGATCGAGCCCGATCCGAGTTTTAGCACTCGCGGATAACAAATGATTGGGATTTGCTGAAGGGCTTTCGAAACGTGTCAGACCTTGAGCAATCATTCTGGGCATATGAAAAAATGTAGGTGTTAGGGTGAAAAGCCGCAAGCGGATCAAACGGAGGGCTGTTTCTCCGGAGGGCACGGCAACACGACCAGTTCGTGTGTTGTCCGCTTTTTGGGTTGCAACGATCGACTCAGTAGCGGCTTCGATCTCCTAACCCCAGCCAGATTGGAGTAATGATCCGTCAGGTATCAACTACGACGGGAAGCAGGGTAGTAATGCTTCGCTTTTCCTCCTTCTAGGATAGTAGCGACTTGGCTTTGCGTGGGGCCGTCGGACACGTTCAGTCCTTATCGTGCCGAGCCTCGTTTCAGTCTAGATTCATGTCCCAACTATACCGCCTGTTGTTCGTGAACCGCGTTTATCCGCCCCAGTCGGGCGCGACGGGCCAACTGTTGGCGGACTTAGCCGAATCTTTGCCGGCAGGAGGCTGGCATGCTCGCGTTCTGGCGTCACGCACAGTGCCTGATTTGTCGGTTCAGGAGCGCCGGAACGCAGTGGTGATCTCGCGGGCCTCCAGCCTCTCTCTGAGTCGATCGAGTTTGTTCAAGCGGATGCTGAGCTACTTGTCGCTCTACCCAGCTTTTCTGCTTTGCGCCTTGCGCGCTCCACGCTCAGAGATTCTCGTCACTCTTACGGATCCGCCGCTTCTCCTGCTGCTCGGTCCGCTGCTGAAATGGACGAAGCGCTGCCGCCTGATCCACTGGGCTCAGGATCTGTATCCCGAGGTGGCCGAGGAACTGGGGGTTCTCTCCCCGAACTCGCTGCCGGCACGTACTCTACGCTGGGCCTCTACTTGGGCGCTGCGACGTCATAACTTAATCGTGGCGGTGGGTTCGTGCATGAAGGAGCGCCTGCTGGCCCGTGGCATTCCATCGGAACAGATCGTCGTGATTCCTAATTGGAATCTCTCCAGCGCTGAGGTTCCGGCGGCCGGAACCTCAGATGAATCCTCCAGCGAGGATTCTGGTTTTCGAAAGGAGCGAGGTTGGAATGACCGGTTCGTGGTCATGTACTCGGGCAACTTCGGGCTCGCTCATCCGTTCGAGGCAATCGTGGACGCTGCCAAGAAACTGGACTCCACTGGCTCGCGTGCGCTGTTTGTGTTTGTCGGCGAGGGAGCGGGTCTGGCCGGAGTGAAAGAGGCGCTGCGCGGGGCGAGCAATGTCCAGTGGCTGCCCTATCAGCCGATCGAAAAGCTGGGTGCTTCTCTGCGCGCCGCGGATGTTCACCTGGCCTCGATGCATGAACGGACGCTGGGGCTCGTGGTGCCGAGCAAGGTCTACGGGATTATCGCCGCCGAGCGTCCGTGCGTTTTCCTCGGACCGGCTCAAAGCGAGGTCGCTAGACTAATCTCGGAGAATGGCTGCGGCGTTGTGCTGCCCAGTGGGGACGCGCCAGGACTGGCGCGGGTCATTCAACAGCTCGCCGACGATCCTGTGCGCGTGAGTGAGATGCGTCGCGCCGCCGCGGCACTCGGACCGCGCGTGAGCCGCGATGCGGCCGTAGCAGCGTGGCAGGCGGTGCTGGAGCAAGTAGTAGGAGAACCCCGCATGAAGCCGACCCCCGCCCCGAATGCCTCACACGAAGGCGCAAAGGTCACTAAGCTTTCCGGAGGGGACCGAGATGCCGAAATGTGAACCTGTCACCGGGCACTTCAAAACCAGCCACCGATGGGCGGTTCAAGACCAGCCACTCCGAGGAGGGCTGATTCACTATTTTTTGGGTTGGAGTTGCAGGTGGAGAGTTACCTTCGCCAGCCAAAACGAGTCGGTGCCGTGCTCCGAGCCTCAGCTCGCGGCACCGACGGTCGAAGGTTGAGGCTCCGGCTTCGGAACCTTGCTAGGCTTCACTGAGCTCGCGGCGACCTGGTCCTTCAGACGGTAGCTGCGGCCGGTGATGCTGACGACAATGGCTCAGCTGAGGAACCGGTCGAGGACAGCGCTTGCGGCCGGCACATTGCCGAAGAGTTTACCCCATTCCTCCAGAGGGCGGTTGCTCGTCATGATGGTCGAACGGTTGTCGGGACGGCACATGACGATTCCCAACAAGTATTCCTCCGAGTTCTTGGGAAGGGCGCGCATGCCCATATCGTCGATAATCAGCAGATCGGGCTTCAGATACCGGCGCAGGGTGCGGTCCTGTTGATTGAAGGCATCGTCCCTGAGGAAGTCTCGAACCAGATCAAACGTGGGACGATAGAGCACCGAGAAGTTCATCTTGAGGGCTTTGTAGGCAACGGCGTGAGCTACATGCGTTTTCCAAACCCCCGGCGGTCCTACAAAGAGAACATCCCTGCCTGGCGGATAAAGGCCCCCGTGGCCAGTTCGTAGATGGGCTTGCGGTTGGTGGTGTGGTTAAACTGCCTGTCTAAGTTCTCCAATGTCTTGAGATGCCGAAAGTCGGCAGCCTTGGTGCGGCGTGCCAGTTGACGCTCTTTGCGGATGTTAAGTTCATCCTGCAGGATGAGTTCCAAGAAGTCCGCGTGGCAGAGGCGATTGGCTGCTGCCACCGCAGCGCGAAGGTTATCGATGACTACCTTGGTAGTAATGGACCCCAAAATTCGGACCAGTTAGGAAGCTAGACTTTTCGGGTTTTGTTGGGCATGAGAAACCAACAGAACCATGAGCAAGACGAAACGAAAGCGATATACAGGAGCCTTCAAAGCGAAGGTCGGAATGGAAGCCCTTTTAGGCGTGAAAACCGTGGGTCAAATCGCCCTCGAGTATCAGGTTCATCCGGTGCAAGGGACGCAGTGGAAAGGGATCATTCGGGATCGGTTACCCGAGCTCTTCGAATCATCGCCCCAGCCCGGGGAGGACAGCCAAGAGCTGATCGCGCAACTGCACGAGAAAATCGGTCAGCTCACCGTGGAGGCGGATTGGCTTAAAAAAAAGTGCAAACAGCTGGGCCTGTAAGTGCCCGGCACGATCTGATCGCTCCATGCACGGAACTGAGCATTCGAAGGCAGTGCGAACTGGTGAACGTGTCACGCAGCGGATTCTACTACGAACCGTGTCCCGAGTCGGAGGAGAACCTTGCGCTGATGCGCCGGATCGACGAAATGCACCTGGAGCGGCCGGTGTATGGAAGTCGCCGGTTAACGGTGCTCTTGAATCGGGAAGGGCGAGCGGTGAACCGCAAGCGAGTGGTGCGATTGCTGCAAGTCATGGGGATCCAAGCATTGTATCCCAAGCGCTCGCTCAGCCAACCCGGAGAGGGGCACCGAAAGTACCCGTATCTGCTCAAAGGCCTGGAAATATGCGGTCCGGACCAGGTTTGGTGCAGCGACATCACATATGTGCCGATGGCCAGCGGATTCATGTATCTGGTGGCGACGATGGATTGGTGGAGCCGGTATGTGGTGGGGTGGGAGCTCTCGAACACCCTGGACAGCGAGTTCTGTATCCGGGCCTGGGAGAAGGGCCTGGAGACGGGCCGACAGCCCTTGATATCGAACACGGATCAAGGATGCCAATTCACGAGCGAGGCCTATCTGGAAGCGGTCGAATCCGCTGGGGTAGACGTGAGCATGGACGGTCGTGGGCGATGGATAGACAACCGATTCATCGAGCGGCTATGGCGCAGCGTGAAGCAGGAGGACATCTACCTGCAGGACTACTCGAGCGGATTGGATGCGCAGCGGGGGTTGTCAAAGTGGTTTGCCGAAT
>JAEUHE010000193.1 GCA_016793885.1 Verrucomicrobiales bacterium | reverse complement strand
GTCCCCAATGTGCAATGTGAAATGAGCAATGAACAATGTGCAATCCCCTGCTCCATCCGTTCCCCGCCGACCTTTGCGAGCACCAAGGCCACTAAGCTTTCCGGAGGGGGACCCAAAGTTTAACCCGCTTTTCCCTCGGGGAGCTTTTAGAGCTTAGTGCCTTCGTGTGAGGCATTCGGGGACACAGACGGGAAGAGAAAGGGCGACGGACTGGGCGACGGATTGCACATTGCGAATTGTTCATTGCTCATTTGTCATTGCGGAACAATCGAACCCGCTGCGCTCGGGGAATTATCCGAGCACGGAAAATCCTGCGGCCCATTTCCCTTCCCCAATGTGCAATGTGAAATGAGCAATGAACAATGTGCAATCCGGGTCCCCGCCGAACTTTGGGAGCTTACAGTTCACGGAGGGAAAGGCAGACGGGGATTGCACATTGCGAATTGTTCATTGCTCATTTGCCATTGCCGAGAAACGAGGCCCGCTGCGCTCGGGGAATTATCCGAGCACGGAAAATCCTACGGCCCATTTCCCGTCCCCAATGTGCAATGTGAAATGAGCAATGAACAATGTGCAATCCCCTGCTCCATCCGTTCCCCGCCGACCTTTGCGAGCACCAACGCCACTAGGCTTTCCGGAGGGGGACCCAAAGTTTAAACCGCAAAGGAGGCAATGGACGCGATGTGGGAAAGGAAAGGGCGACGGACTGGGCGACGGATTGCACATTGCGAATTGTTCATTGCTCATTTGTCATTGCCGATAAACGAGACCCGCTGCGCTCGGGGAATTATCCGAGCACGGAAAATCCTGCGGCCCATTTCCCTTCCCCAATGTGCAATGTGAAATGAGCAATGAACAATGTGCAATCCGATCCCTACCACCTACCACCTACCACCTACCACCTAAGTAACGCTCAGAGCGACTGGACGCGGATGCGGAAGAAGCGGGCGGTGGGCTGATTGTCGCTGAGCGGGATTCGCAGAGTCTGGCTGCGCAGGGGATACCGCGGCAGGTTGTTCGACTCCGGAAGCACCTCCCAGGTCGCAGCCGCATCCAGCGACCGCTTGAACTCCACAACGAGACTGCGGTTCGCCGGCTGCAACGCGACCAGATAGGGCTGGCCACCCTCCAACTCAATCGAGAGCCGCATCCGATCGTTCGGGTCCAAGGGATCGGTCCCAATCTGGAACTCGGCCTCATTGGTGTGACCGTCCGCATCAGGGTCGGCGCTGGACGCCGCTCGGGGATCACCCGCGGTGGGGAAGAAAACCGTCTTCCACGAGTCCAGACTCAAGCGCGCTTTCAACTCGTTGCTCGTAACCCAGGCGGTCAGCAGGTCGACCGCATTTTGATCCAGTTCGCTGCTGGCCAACGGAGGCATCTGGATGGATCCGCGAACCGCGATGCGCTTCAGGATCATGGACAGCTCCGGATGCCCCACCACAAAGGTCCGGTTCAGGGGATTGTCGAGCGTCTCCTTCAAAGGAGCATCGATCAGGCGGCTGCCCCAGGTGGCGCCATCGATTGGATTGCTGAAGCGCGCATCCCAGACCGTGGGCGCAGCGCCGCCGGGACGATGGCAGGAGGAGCAGTTGGAATCCAGGTAGGATCGAACGCGATACTCCAAGCTCGCGTCCACATCGGTCACCGCAGCCAGACGCGGCAAGGCATGCGGTTCAGGTATGGTGGCATTGCTGAAGTAACCTGCCCCCAACAAGGCATGAATTTGATTGGTCTCAATCCCCGAAGGATAGAGATAGGTGCGATTCAGCTGGGCGGTGTTGAAACCCAATAGCCCGCCGGTGATGGGCGTGTGACAGGCCAGGCAGGCGGAGCGGCTCGGATAGGCCCATTGCTGGTTCCGCACCTGCCCGTTGGCCAACTGCACCGGAATCGTCTCGCTGAATCCCTCGGACGGAACCAGCGTGGCATCCGACGCTCCGGGCTCCCAACGATAGGTAATCCCATAAACCCCTTCACCCGTCTGCACAATAAACCGCGTCTCCAGCCGCCGCTTTGCCTGGGTCACCTCATTGGTGACGAGATCAAAGTGTTTCACCCACACGCCTCCGGCCGGGGCGACCCACGGCAGATCTTTGTTGTAGGTCAGTGTCAGGCTGGTGTTGGGAAGCGAGAACCAACGCTGCTTCTGGGCGTGATCAGACCAAAACGGAGAGTTGATCTGGTACGGAAGAATCCCCGGCTGCGGCTCGAGCGTCGCGAGATCCTTGAAAGCTCCGGTGGCGGACAGGGTCGGCGGGAGCGCCGGTCCCGACGACGGCGGGCTGAGTTCCAGGCGTTTGATGGTATCACGCGGCAAAACACAGAGCAGGACATCGCCGTTCCGAGGATCCACCCCGTAGGCGCTCACCGCCCGCTCGACGGTAAGGACTCTGAAGTCACGGGCCTGAGTGCCGTCATAACGAAACGCCCACACATTGCCGTTCATGTAGTCGCCGAAGACATAGTGGCCTTGCAACTCCGGGAGGCGACTCCCGTGATAAACCACCCCACCGATCACGGAGTTGAAGATATAGTCGTTGCCGGAAGAACCATGCAGATACTCATGAATGGGAGGAACAGTCTCCGTGCTGGCAGGCACAATCCCGGGCCGGGGACCCGGAATCGATCCCTCGCGAAACGCCCATCCATAGTTGCCACCCTTCTTGATGATGTTCACTTCCTCACGATACCAGTCCCCCACTTCGCCGACATACAGATTCCCCGTCGGCTTATCGAAGCTCATGCGCCAGGGATTCCGCAGTCCGATGGCGTAAAACTCGGTTCGGACCTTGGTGGGGTCGACGGCGGATCCCGCGAAGGAGGTGGCTCCCACCCAGGGATTGTCTTGCGGAACCAAATACGGAAGGGCGTCAGGAACGAGCAAGGCCGGATGCACGGTGGGCGCGAGGTTGCCCGGCCGAAGATCCACGTCGATTCTCAAGACGCCGCTGAAAAAGTCTTTGTCGATGCGCTGGCTGTTCTTGTAGGTGGTGTCGCTGCCGGGGCCTTCATCGCCGACACCGATGTAGAGATAGCCGTCGGGTCCAAAATGCATATCGCCGCCACAGTGAAACAAGGCCTCGGTGTGCTGGGTGATGAGCGATCGCTCGGTTGACAGCTCCGCGCGGTTGGGATCCGTGGGTGACACTTGAAAGCGGGCGACGCGATGATGCGAGCCCGATCCGGCGGTGCTCGTGAAGGAGGCTATCGTGTAGAAGACGTAGAAGTACCCGTTACTCGAATAACCCGGATGGAAGGCCAGTCCGAGCAATCCCGCCTCTCCGTCGGTCGGGATCCCGCGTGGCCGTAGGTCCAGAAAGACAGAACGGCTCGGCGCGGCCAGATTGGTGATCACCGCGATCACCCCGGCCCGCTCCAAGACAAACAGGCGATTGGTCTCCCCGGGCGGAACAGCAATCCCCGTCGGATGCGTAAAGCGCACCCCGGGGAAGGCATCCACCGCCCGATACCTCGAGTTCGGCGACTCAGCGGGTAAGCGCAAGGTTGTGTTCGGAACCCGGGTCAGCGCCTGCGACCAGGCCATCATGGGAACCAAAGTGGCGACCGCCAGCAGAAGGCAGAGCAGACGGAACCAAAACATCGGGTGAGTCATAAACGGCTGGGCAGTGATGGCCATTTGGATTTTCGATCCAGGGTTAAAATCAACAGTCTTGAGTTGACTAATAATGCCACAGTCAAATGACTCCACAAGGGAGAATGTTGGGTCCTCCCCTTTCTGTACAGAGTGACATCCTGCCGACCATCATCCGTGATGGCGCCAGGTCTTACCTCGGATTCTTCCGAGGTCTGACTGCATGCAAATTATTGCGATGCAGCTATTTAATTAAAAGGTCCCGGTAACTACGCTACCGGGGCACCTTCATTCCCCACCCCCCTGCTTCGGCGCGGGCGCACAAAACTCAACCAGCATCCCGTGGGTGGACTTGGGGTGAAGAAAGGCCACCTGCTTCTCGTGCGCCCCTTCCACCGGCCGCTCGTTGATGAGCCGACAGCCCGTCGAAGCGGCTTGTTGAAGCTGCGCTAAAATATTATCGGTCGAAAACGCGATGTGGTGGATACCCTCCCCGCGGGTCTCCAGAAACTTGGCGATGGGACTATCCGACGCCGTGGGTTCCAGCAGTTCGAGGCGGACATTCCCGACTAAGAAAAAGGCGACCTTCACTTTCTGGGAGGGCACCTCCTCCTGACCCTCACAGCGCAGGCCCAGGGTCGACTCGTAAAAAGGGATCGCCTCGCTCAACGATTTCACCGCGATTCCCAGATGGTCTATTTGAGTCAGCATGGCAAGGTTCACTCCGTTCTCGAACGTCTCGGCTTCGATTATCGATATTCTCCAAACACCCGGCGCAGAACGCCGCAGACCTCTCCCAAGGTAGCGTAAGCCCGCATGGCCTCGAGCAGAGGGGGCATAATATTGTCCGTCCCGCGGGCGGCCTGCTCCAGCTGAGCACAGGCTGAGTTCACCCGATTGGCGTCACGCTTCTGCCGAACGTCCGCCAGGCGGCGCTTTTGCGATTCCTCCACGGCAGCCTCGAGGCGCAAGGTCTCAGGCGAGTCGGTCTCCGGCTCCTGGAAACGGTTGACCCCAACGATAATCCGCTCCTTCCGCTCGACCTGTTGCTGGAACTGGTAGGCCGAGTCCTCGATCTGGCGCTGGACGAAACCCGACTCGATCGCGCTCACCATGCCGCCCATCTGGTCAATTCGCTGAATCAGGCTGCTGGCCTCCAGCTCCAGCGAGTCGGTCAGCTTCTCGATGAAGTAGGACCCGGCGAGCGGATCGACGGTCTGGGTCACGCCTGACTCTAAGGCGATGATCTGCTGGGTTCTCAGCGCCAGCCGCGCGGCCTGCTCGGAAGGCAAGGCCAGAGCCTCGTCGCGCGCATTGGTGTGGAGCGACTGAGTCCCGCCCAGGACGGCAGCGAGCGCCTGCAGTGCGACCCGCACCACGTTGTTGTCGATCTGCTGCGCCGCCAGGGAGTGTCCGGAAGTCTGGGCGTGAAACCGCAGCATCTGGCTGGCCGGATCCTGGGCCTGGAAGCGCTCCTTCATGATGCGGGCCCACAGGCGTCGCGCGGCTCGAAACTTGGCGATTTCCTCCAGGAAGTCGGAGGACACGTTGAAAAAGAACGCCAGCCGCGACGCGAAGGCATCGACCTTCAGCCCCGACTGGATCGCGGCATCCACATACGCAATGCCGTTGGCCAGGGTGAAGGCCACCTCTTGAATCGCGTTCGCCCCCGCCTCGCGGATGTGATAGCCCGAAATGGAGATCGGATTGAACTGGGGGAGATTCGCCCGGCTCCACGCGATGATGTCGGTGGTGAGGCGCAGGCTGGCGCGCGGAGGAAAGATGTGGGTGCCCCGCGAGACGTACTCCTTCAGCACATCGTTCTGCAACGTGCCCGTCAAGAGATGCGGAGCGACGCCCTGCTTCTCGGCCACGATGACATACAGCGCCAGCAACACGGGCGCCGTCGCGTTAATGGTCATCGAGGTGGAGACCTTGTCGAGCGGGATGCCGGCGAAAAGGGTTTCCATGTCGGCCAACGAATCGATGGCCACACCCACCTTCCCAACCTCGCCACAGCTCATGGGCTGGTCGGAGTCGTAGCCAATCTGGGTGGGTAGATCGAACGCCACCGACAGCCCGGTGGTGCCCTGCTCCAGGAGGTAGCGATAGCGTCGGTTGGACTCCTCCGCCGTCGAGAATCCGGCATACTGGCGCATGGTCCACAACCGGCCGCGATACATGGTGGGCTGCACGCCGCGGGTGAAAGGATACTGCCCGGGAAATCCGAGCTGCTGGAGATAGGCGTCGTCCAGGTGGTTCGGCAGAGCGAGCCGTTCCGACGGGAGCCCGGACTGAGTGTGGAACTCCGGCCGGGTTTCGGGCGAACGCTGGAGAACCTTGCGCAACACCTGATCCTCCCATTGCGTCTGTGCAGGGTGCTTACTCATGGCCATGGTCATTTTGAATTTTTTTGCAAAGCTCCTGGAGCAGCCGATCCGCTCTTTGAAACCGATGTCCATCCTGAGCGGGGAGGTGTTTCATCAAGGAGGCCAGCTGCTGGCGAGCTTGTTCGGTGGCCCGATCCAAAACCTCACCGTCCCGCGCCGCACGCCGTTGCTGGTCCCGGGTTCCATCGTCACGCTGCTGTTGGAACAATCGGTCGGCCGCAGCGGCCAGGCTCTCGATTCCCTTCCCCTCCAAAGCGCAAGCGGAACAGACCTGCTGGCCCGTCTCATGCGCGAGCATTTCCATGTCAGCCAAGAGAAGATCGGCTCCCGGCCGATCGGACTTGTTAATGACCAGGATATCAACCAGCTCGATAAGCCCGGCCTTCATCGCTTGAATGTCATCGCCCAATCCAGGAGCCAGAACCAGCGCCGTGAGGTCCGCCGTCCGTGCCACGTCCATCTCGGTCTGGCCCACACCCACGGTCTCGATAAGAATCGTTTGGCAGCCGGCGCAGTCCAGAATCTGGGCGGCGGCCCGCGCCGCAAAGCTCAGCCCCCCCAACTTGCTGCGCGCCGCCATGGAGCGCATCACCACTTCCGGATCGGTCGCGTGCTGCATCATTCTCACACGATCCCCCAACAACGCGCCCTGATGAACCGGCGAAGAGGGATCCACCGCAATCACCCCGACCCGCTGGCCTGCGCGCCGGTAGTGGGCGATGAGCTGATTGGTCAGAGTGGATTTACCGCTGCCCGGCGGACCGGTGATACCGAGTATGTTGGCCGAGCCCTCGCCCTCTTCGTCTAAAGCCCCCAGCAACGCGCGGGCGCCCTCGGTTCCGTTCTCCACCATCGAGATGGCACGTCCAATAGCTCTGGGATCTCGAGCTCGAACACGCTCAAGCAGTTCGCCCGGGCGAATCATCCCTCCATCTCTTGTTGAGGGTTTCGCTCGCGGATCGCCTGAGCAAAGGCGTCGATGATCTGCTGGACCGGAGTTCCGGACGAAAAAACCGCCTTGATTCCGCTGCGCTTGAGATTCTCGGCATCGGCCGCCGGGATGACCCCGCCGCCCAGCACAGGAATATCGCCGGCCCCGGCCTTCTTGAGCAGATCGAGGACTGACAGAAAGAGGTGATTGTGGGAACCGGACAGAATGGAGAGGCCGATGGCATCCACATCCTCCTGAACCGCGGAGGCGACGATCTCCTCGGGGGTTCGGCGAATTCCCGTGTAGATGACCTCAAACCCCGCATCACGCAAGGCCCGGGCGATGAACTTGGCTCCCCGGTCATGTCCATCCAACCCTGGCTTACCGATCAGTATTCTCCCGCGGTGCTGGCTTATGTCCGCATCCATCCGGCAAGTTTACCACGCGGGAGGCGGTTATGCAATCGGTTCGATCGGGCAGAGGACTGGCAGGGGTATGGAGTTCCTGCTTCAGCAGGTTCGGCGTTCGAACTCACCTCGTCGCCGCATCCGCCTGAAGGCGGAACTCCGTACGGGGATTGGCCGCTCGGGGTATGGAGTTCCTGCTTGAGCAGGCTCGGCGTTCGAACTCACCTCGTCGCCGCCTCCGCCTATTGGTGAGGTGAGGATGAGAGACCACTACCGCAACAAACGGAAATAACGCGAGCGATCGCTATTGGTGGTGACGTAGGGGCTCGTGCTCGCAGCCCCGGAGACGTTGACCCAGGCGGCCGGCCCGGCCGGAGGAAGCGAAACGGCTTGCTGGAGGGAGTAACCCGTGCCTGTCCAGGAGAGGATAATGCGGTCGCCCTCCTGTGAAATCTGCAGTGAGGCCGGACTCAACACCGTCAAGCGCGCCACTTGGCTGGTCGCGGAGCCCACCGCGTTGGCGGCAATCACCCGATACTCGCCCGCGTTGCCGAGAGCGACCTGTGTCAGGGTCAGACTGGGTCCCGTCACCCCCGGAAGCGGGGTCTGGTTGAAAAACCACTGGTAGCTGATCGGGCCAGTGCCTTCGGTCGCCGTCGAAAATGTCACGCTATCACCTACCACCGCCGACTGATCCACGGGTTCCTGGGTGAACGTCGGCGCGGTGTCGGTCACCGGTTCGTCACCCAACTCATAGCTCAACGCCGTTCCGAACACGACGTCCGGACTGCCCACACTGAAGTTGTGAACCTCCACCGCCAACAAGTTGTCTCCGCGCACGAGGTTGGTCAGCGCATCTCCCCGCAGGGAAAAGATGGTGGGGCAAGTCGTCAGCGCATCCCCGTTGCATCCGGCAGTCGGATTCGCCGCCGCAGAAAGCGTGTTCCAAAGGATCTCCGTCGGCGCCTCGGCCATCCGAACGCGCTGCACTTCGACGCCGTTGAGATAGAAGACGGCGCCGTCATCAATGAAGTTCGAGAACATCAGGCCGGCCGGCAAGGCGGCTCCCGAATAGTTGAAATGAGTCCGAAAATAGTAGGTGATGGAGACCCGCAGGGGCGAGGAACTCAACAAAGGCAGCTGGGTCGCGCGCGGAGCCACCAGAACGTTGTCTTCCCGATGCAACAATCCCGGACCCTCGCCCAGCCAGTTGGAATCGTCATGGTCGCGCTTCATCCAGGGCACGCCGTCAAACCGATTGGTGTGGTATTTCCAGCTCTGCGACAGTCCAAAAATGGGAACCGTCAAGTTCGTGGTGACAAAGCAGGAGGCTGCCGAATACTCCTGGCCGTCGGCGAAGGCCAGGATGCGAAAGAAGTTCGTCGAGCTCGGCTCCAGCCCTTCGAGCAGGATCTGATGGCTCAGCCGCGGGGTCGAGTCCAGCGGCGTCGTGGTTCCATAGGCCGTCGTTGGACCATACTCCACCTGGGAAGTAGCCGGGGTGTCGGTGTTCCAACGAATGGTGGCGGAGTTGCGACCCGGGATCACCTGAACCTGGCTAATGAAGTTCTGCAGAGGCTTCGCATACACCCCGATATGGCTTCCCACATAACGTTCCCGACCGCGCCCCAGCAGATAACTGGGCTTGTTCAATCGGACAGGCAATCCTAGACAATCGGACATGACCATGGTGGTCGAGCCTCCCCCATCCATGTTCACGGCGTGATACGCCCCGAAGCGCAGCATCCACTCGGCGCTCTCCTCGTCCTGGCAGCCTTCGCTATACCCCGCCTGACGTCCATCAACCGTCACCAAGAACAGATACCGTCCCTCCTGGTCGATTCCGATCAAAGTGCGGGGTTCGTTGCCGGGAATCAGCGAGCGTGAGTTATTGGCCACGCTGACTCCCTCCCGGACCACGGCGTAATGACCCGAGACCGCGGTATAAAACCCGGTGTTGTTGGTCGGTGGAAAGTTCGTGGGGATAAACACCGGTTCCTTGTTCGTGGTGAAGAGGAACGCCGTTGAGTCTTCCAAAGTCTCCTGACGCGACACCACCCGACCCGCGCTGATATGAGTGCCGATAACCCGAACCGCGGTGCCCTCAGCGTCCACCTCCGAGGGGGAATAAAAGTTGGCATTGACTGCCACCTGAAGCTGGTTGGCCTGCAGAAAGGAGCTGACCGTCTGGGCGGCGGTCTCCCGGACGGTGGCCTGATAATTGGTGATCGGCGGCGTGGTCAGCAGCTGCACGTCCGGGTTCTTCAAATCGATGCGCAGCGCGTGCACCACCAGGAACCGAGAGTCTCCCTCCCCCGGGCTCACCCGCCCCACTGAGTGCTCAACTCCTTGATACAATGGCTCCCACGGTTCGATGGTCACGGTGGCCCGGGCACTGATACTCGCCAGCACCAAGAGCCCGCACACCCAACTCGAAAAGCGACAGCGCGCCATCGCCCTCCACATCCCCGAACTCCAATGTTTACTCTCGCTCATACAACACCCGATGTTAGATCGGCAACTTCTTGTCTTCGTTTCGTACCTCGTCTCGATCGAAAATCAACTCAGTCTCCGCTGTACTTATAATCATACCCCGGAATCGGGTCGCGGGTATAGGCCGCATTGATTCCATCATAGTGAAAGGGAATCAGCCGCACATGGCCATCCACAAAGCCCACCACACTCTCCGCGCCGTTGTAGAAGGGAGTGTTGTCGGCTCCGGTGAGGCTGCGATGCCAGGATAACGGCCCATGAGCGGTCCACTCCATCACGAGCAGGGTCTTCTCCGGCTGACGAATGCTGGTCACATCGCGTCCCGAAATGTTGGGCAACCCTGGCAGAGTCACCCCATTGAAGACATAGCTGTTGTAGCTGTATTTGGGATTCTTCCAAAACGGCATCACCGACTCGCTGGTCACCGCATAGCCTCGGTCGCTGGGACAGGCGAAGATCTTATCGGCCGTGGAGGGAGGCCCGCTGAGCCCCACATACCGCTTCACCTCCTCCTTGTAGGACCACCATCCCCCCGGCGGCGGACTGGTCTTGGTGACCGGCAGCTTGCGTCCGTGGTCTTCAGCGTACTTCAGGACGGCCTTGGTAACCTGGTTCAGGTTTTCGGTGCAGCGAACCAACCGAGAATTTTCTCTCGATTTGGAGATCATCGGGGCGACGACTGCCAGCAGGACGAACAGAGCCGCCACCACCAGCATCAGATCCGCGCGGGAAAAGCCCCCGCCGAGCGGAGACGGCGAGGTCACGAGACGTCGGACAGATCCGAGGCGGGGGGTGGCCTCACTCTCCGCATCGCTGCCCTTCCCAAATGAACAATGACCAATGAACAATGAGCAATGTGAAATCGGGTAGAGCCCCTCGCACCTCTTCACGGCTTGCCTCCATGCTTCGACACCCAGTCGTCCACGGTATCGCTGGTCACAACCTCATACAACCGATCGAATCCCTCACGAGCGCTGGCTGGAGCTCCAGTGGCGGCGGAGGCGGGCACTCGATCCACGACAGCGAGGTGCAGCAAGCCCCGAGCAAACAATTGCTTCAGATCGACTTGATGCGGGATCGCGCCGGCACACAGCGCCAGTATCTTCGCCTTGGTGTCCCCCAGCTTGTTGTTCTGACCCTCGTTAAACGTGGCCGGCCCCAGCAACGACACCACCACATCTTCCTCGCGGGCCCGGCGGAGGTACAGAAAGAAATCGCCCGGAGGGACGGCCGGAACCCGCAGCGGATCCAGCTTAATCCAGTTGGTCGCTAGAACTCGCACGCCGGCCGCGCTCAACGTTTTGACCAGGGCTTTCACCTGCGTGTCTGTGGCCGGGCTATCGGCCGTGCGCGAGTCGCGAGCGACCAGGATGACTCCCCCGCCCTTCCCCACCAGCTTGAGCGACTCCTCGCCCAGTACCTGACCCAGGCTTCGGTGTACGTCCCCTTCAAACGGGGGGGTGGGATGGTAGTAACGATAGATCCAGAGTGACGACAACAAGATCAGAATCCATGCGGTCAGGAGCTTGACTTGATGTGGTCGCATGCGGGATGGGTCGATCGGATGACGGAGGCCGCGAGGGAATCGGCAGCCTGGACCAGAATTATAGTTCCGGTCGGGGCTTGGCGAAGATCACGTTGGTGTTCACTCCCGAGAGGCTCCCCGCGATCATCTCACGCAAGCCCAGAGTCGTGGTCGTGTGGACACTGCCGTCGGCCAAGAACAAATTTCCCCGCAGCTGATGCATCGTCTCCTCCCAAGCGGCATCGACCGAATCGCCCAGGAACTTGTTCCAAGAGGGCTCGTATCCACCGCCGCCGCCGAAGACATTCCGGTCCCCGATCACAATGGTCTGCGGTTGGGGCTCACGCGACTCGGTCCCCACGAAATAGCTGAAATTCATCTCGGGATCCAGATTGCTCCAGTTGAGAATCGGCTGTTTCTCCCGGTCGGTGGGGCAGACCAAGATCCGAGGGGTAGCGATCTGGTTCGAGGCCACCCGGAAATGTTGAACCCAAACCGCAGCTGCCTGAGACCCCCCCTTGGACTCCGCCAACTGCCAGGGAAACTTGTCATCATGGTCGTTGGCCCAGAGCTTAAAGCCTATCCCAATCTGCTTCAACTGGTTGGAACATTCGACGTTCTTGGCCTTCAGCTTACCACTCGCCAAGCTGGGGAGAAGCATTCCGGCCAGAATCGCGATAATCGCTATGACCACCAATAACTCGATCAGCGTAAAGGCACGAGCCTGCTTGACGACTCTTTGTTCCATAGATAAGGGCAATCTAATTCCGCAATTGGGGATGTCAATTGACCGTTATCTTAATAATCGGGCAGTTTCACCAACCGAAGCGTTCTGAGGTCAAACCAGGCCTCCCCGCGGCGGGCTCGCAGCTCGCAGACCATTTCAAAGACGCGGGGCTCGCCCACGACCCGAAAGGTCACCTCCAACGGTGTCCAAGGACTGTCCCCCAGCACGGTGGGGATCCGCTCCAAAGTGAGGTCGGCCACCCGCAATGCGGCACCGTTCCGAGCTCCGAAAAGCAGCGGCTCCACTCCCGATGTCCGCACTCGCCCCTGGAATCGGTAGTGCCCGGCTGACAACAGGACCTTGGATCGCCAGGAAGCGGCCGTCCGGCTGCCGGCCACCACCCGCAGTACGCTCAGCCCGTCTTCCACCTGAGGCCGATCCAACTTGCCCCCGTCGGGGACGTCCCGAGGTGTCCAGTTCTCCAAAAGAGTCTCCCCCTCCCGCCAGGAGACCGGGCGCAATTCAGGCTCGGCCAGCTGACGGTCCAAGAAGGCGCGACGGTCGTAGACCCGTTGCTCCAAATCGGCGACCTCACGCCGAAACGAGGAAAGCTCCCTCCAGGACAGCCAGGGCTCTAGGACCCGGGCTTGGTTCTGGATCCAGGTGGCGATTGGCCCAGGTTGAAAGACCTCGGCGACTAACTGTTCACACTTCCGACGGTATCTCGCCTGCCCTTCGGGCGTGCGCATCACGGCTTCTGCCAGCCTGCCGGCCATGCTGGGAACCAACACCGCCTTGGGATTGCCGAGCAGTTGGTCCATGCCGTACGGCACCCAAAAAAACCTCCCCCGCGCGCGATCCAACGCCAGACGAAAATTGTTCCGAGCCAGGCAATATCCGTCGCGATGTCCCAGAATGATCTCCATCGCCATAAAGGTGACGAACTGATCGAGATCCACGATTTCCGAAAGCTGGTTCCATCGCTCGCTCACGGGGTCCGCTCGCAAGGCCTGGTCTAACCGAGCGAAGAACGTGGCCCAGGCTTCGGAATTCTCCCACTTGGGGACCAGCACCTGGTCCACATCCTGACCGCGTCCGGGTTCGAAGAGCAGAACACCCGCACCTGGATAACGATCCGCAACATACTCTTCGGTCAGGCCTTCCTGCAGCACGTAGATGCCCAACCGTCGGGAGCCCAGGCGAACCGAGGCATAGGTCGTTCGCGGCGTCGCGATTCCCGCCGTGTGGAAGAGGTGGGATCCGAGTCCCTGGTTAAGGTAGGTGGGATCCTCGACCGCATTGTTCAGATGGATCTTCCTCAAGCCATAGAATTGGTGGGCTGGGGAACCGGCCGCAAACTGCAGGGTGAACGAAGGTTTATCATCAATCGAACGCACACTGCCGCGGGTTCCCTTCAGGTGGATGAACACGTTGGAGTAGATCGTCGTTCCCTGGCGCACCCAGCCGGTCACCGGCCGCCGTCGGTCCTTTCTCAAACTGGCCAGTCCGTCGGGAGCGATCTCTAGTTCGAGGGGCAGGACGCGTGCGGACTCAAACAGCGGAGCGGAAGAGTGGCCGTAGGAGAGCGAAGAGGCGTCGGTGTTGATCGCGGGGAACACGCTCAGAACGAGAGCGAACTGGGCGAAGACAATCCATATCCCGGCGAGGAGAGGAGCAACGGGTGCCATCCGCGGGCCGATCGTCAACTGCATACCGAAAGAGTCTAGGGCGGAGCCGCGCGGAATCCAGGAAGATGTGGAAGGGGAGGGGGCTGGGGCCGGGTGTCAGGTGGTAGGTGCCTGGGGCCGGATTGCACATTGCGAATTGTTCATTGCTCATTTGTCATTGGGGTCAGGTCCTGAAATAGGTTGGTACCTCGGAAAGTGAAAAACCGAGGTAATATGAGAGTGATTCGCTATAGTCGGAGCTTTAAAACACAAGTGGTGCGCGAGGCCGAGGCGGAAGGAAACGTTCCTTTTCGAGTAAGCTTGAAGTATCGAATACCCGCAACGACGGTGATGCGCTGGGTAAAGGCTCATGGGAGCGGAAAAATTGGAAAGGTGATACGAGTGCAAAAGCCAGGAGAGATCGACGAGCTAAACCGCCTGAGGCGAGAGTTGCGAACTGTTAAGGAAGCCTTAGCGGATGCGCACGTGGCGTTGGCGGTGGAGAAGGCGTATGTGGAGTTAGCCTGCGAAGAGTTGGGCCAATCGGAGGAGGATTGGCGAAAAAAGCAGGCTGGCGGGCCGCGCACCGGGCGATCCAAGCCCAACCGAAGCTAAAGGTCGTAGCGGTCTGCCGAATCGTGGGGATGACTCCCCAGAACTACTACGCGCGAAGACACCAACGGCGTCGCCAGCAAGTTGATGTGGATCTGATGCTAGGATTGGTGCGAGCCGAGCGGCGCGAACAGCCGCGACTTGGAACTCGTAAAGTCTACCATTTGATCAAACCTGAGTTGAAAAAAGCCGGGGTAAAGATCGGTCGAGATCGAGTGTTTAAGGAGTTGAAGAAGGCTGAGCTATTGGTGGCCAGAAAGCAGTCGCAGTGGCCTAAAACGACGCATTACAACGAGAATCTGCCCGTTTTTAAGAATCTGGTGAAGGACCGGAAAGTGACCAGGCGCAATCAGGTGTGGGTGGCGGACATTACTTACATTCGAACCGAAGAGAGCTTTCTATACTTGGCGCTAGTGACGGATAAATGGTCGCGGAAGATCGTAGGATTCCACCTGAGCGAGAGCCTGGAAGTGGAGGTAGTGATCAAGGCACTGAACCTGGGGCTTAAGAGTCTTAAACCGAGTGAGAAGCCCATTCATCATTCCGATCGCGGGTGTCAGTACGCTTCGCACACCTTTGTGCAAAGGATCCGAGAGGCGGGCTTACGGATGAGTATGACCGAGATGGATCATTGCGCGGAAAACTCCATGGCCGAACGTGTCAACGGAATCTTGAAACAGGAGTATTGGTTGGATGCGACTTTTCCCGACAGCAGCCGAGCCAAACAAGCGTGTGCCGAAGCCATTCGGCTCTACAACATGCGGCGTCCGCACAAGAATCTGGCGATGAAGACACCAGAGCAAGTGCACCAGGCTTAGCCAGGTCGCGCGGCTCCCCCCAGACCCCCCTGCGGAATGCCCGACGCCTGGGCCCCTCTGCGCACGATAGGAGCCGCGAGTGAGCTCGCACCACCGACTCCTATCGGCGCTTATCCCAGGCGCCGACCATTCCGGAGTGCCGCTTCGCGGAGAGTAGAAAGTACCAAATTATTTTCAGGACTTGACCCGAGAAACGAGACCCGCTGCGCTCGGGGAAATATCCGAGGACGGAAGATCCTACGCCCCATTTCCCTTCCCCAATGTGCAATGTGAAATGAGCAATGAACAATGTGCAATCCCCTGCTCCATCGGCTCCGGTCATCCGACACCCCGACCAGGATGCGGGGCAGGCGGACGATCCGCCTTCGCTGGCAGCTACGGCGTGACAAGCGCTCGCTAAGAGGGGGCGGAGGACCGGGCACCGGGCTCACGCTCCCAACTCGTCACTCATCACTCGTCACTCATCACTTCCCCAAAGATCAGCTGACGTTCTCGACCTTGGGGGGTCGGAGGGTCGGATCCTGCGGATGCACGCCGACTTCCCCGCCGAACTTGGTCTGCCGACCGAATCGCAGTTCAGCCGAGCGAGAGTCCGTACCGTCGGAGGACGTCGCGACCGCAGGAAGGGTGTATTGACCATCTGGAAGCGCGAAGCGGTAGCTGAAACTGCCGTCGGACCTCAACTTGATCACCCGACCGCCAATCGTCACCGTCGCATCCGGTTCCGTGGCTCCGTAAATGATCAGCTCCGCATTGACGTTGAACCAGAATCCCTTGCGGCGATCCATTCCCCCGCCGAAGGGACTCGACAGGCTCGAGACCGACAAACTGCTGGGAAGTGAAAATTCAGCGGCACCGCGGGAGGACAAATCCTGAATCAACTGCCGGCGGATCAGCTCCGTGATCTCCAAAGATCCGATCCAAACACGCCGCACATCATCGATCGACAGCGCGGCTGCGAGCGCGCGATCTTGAGCGGGCGTCCACTGACTGGATGCAACCGCGCCCTGAGTGGGCAGGCCGGGATGCTTGTCCGCCCGCATCTCTTGCATCGCGTGCAACAGCGGCTGATTCTCCTGCGCCAGGGATTTGACCAAGGCCACCAACTGCTTCATCGAAACCTCGAAGGGAAGCGTTTCGAACTGAACCGAAAGATCATCGGAAAGGTGATCAGGGGGAGTCAGCGTGGGCTCCGACACCGAAATGCGCGTCCAACGACGCTGCTTGGAATAGTAGCCCAGCTCTCCCAGGAAACGGGTGTTTCCCCGGGCGACATGGATAAACCAGTGCCGCGATTCAGGATGCACATGCACTTCGGCAAAAGGCACATCTCCCACCGTGTCCTTGAACACCCGAACCACCAGGTGTTTGTCAACCGACCGGGAATTGTAGTCGCGCAGCTGCTCCAGGGTCAGATCCCAATGCGCATACAGCCAGTGAGGGTCTCGAGCCACCACCAGAAGTTTTTTGGTTCCATAGGCCTCCGGCAAACTTCGGTCGAGTTCGCCGGCAGCGGCGGCCACGGCCGCCGGTCCCAAGGCGTATCGTTCACCCGGACCACTGCGGCTGGTCCGCGGGGGAGCATCGCCCTCCAGGAGGATCGGAGGCACCTCCAAAGCGGCTTCCTGAACCTGTTCTGCACCCAACGGAGTCGCTTTCCGCGCCGGCGCCGGACGCTTACTCCCGGCACGGCTAGATCCCGAACGAGAGGGCTTCTTGGGTTTCTCAGATTTCATAAGTTTGTCGCCAGCACAGGTGAGGGAAGACCCGCTGTCATCGAGAATCGAGATTACTGAGCGCCAAGGACCTCGCGCAACGGAAAACTCCAACCGATTTTGGCCCTACAGCGTTCCGCCCATTAGCCGAAGGTGATACTAGGTTCAAGTTCTTTGACTTCGGAGCGTGAATGAGGGCTTAATTCGGCCGGATCGGATCAGATCGGACGGACATCAACGATCATGCAAGTAAGGGTAAAGATTTGCGGCATCACCAGCACGGCCGACGCTCTCGCGGCGGTGGAAGCGGGGGCGGACGCGCTGGGCTTTGTCTTCTACGAGAACAGCCCTCGCCATATCACCCCCGAGCGCGCGGCTGAGATCATCAGCCACCTGCCCCCGTTCATCAGCCGAGTCGGATTGTTCGTGGACGCGTCGGCCGCTCAGATCCACGCGACCATCGCCACCACTCGCATCGACACCCTTCAGCTCCACGGGGAAGAAACACCGGAGTTCTGCGGTCAATTTCGAACCACCACGCTCAAGGCCATCCGCATGCAAGGGGCGAAATCCCTCAAGAATCTCAGTCAATACCCGGTCTCGGCCATCTTGCTCGACAGCTTCGTCCCCGGCCAAGCGGGTGGAACGGGGGCAAAATTCGACTGGAACCTCGCCCTGGAAGCCAAGCGCTCCGGCAAGCCCATCATTCTGGCCGGAGGCCTCAAACCCGACAACGTCGCTGAGGCTATCCAGTCGGTGAATCCGTTTGCAGTGGATGTCAGCAGCGGCGTGGAAACGTCGCCGGGCAAGAAGGATATCCGTAAGATGCGAGACTTCGTCCGCGCCGCGCATAGCGCTATGAGGGAGAAGTGACGAGTGACGAGTGATGAGTGATGAGTTGTGAGTTGCCGAAGGGGAATGGTCCGGGGTCCCACGGCAATGAGTTTCCACGCCAATGGGAAATGTCAAATGGACAGGGATAGTGAAGGGTGAACAATGCTGAGTTACCCAGCCCTTGGCTCCCCAACTCATCACTCATCACTCATCACTTCCCCCTACGCCCGGAAAGGAACCGATTCCACGATCCGTTGAATCACTTGTTCCACGGTCATGCCATCGGCCTCGGCTCGATAGTTGAGGAGAATGCGGTGACGGAGGACGGGCTGGGCGAGCGCCTTGATATCCGCATCGGTCACGTGAGGACGACCCTCCAGCAGGGCTCGGGCTTTCGCACCCAACACCAAGAATTGTCCCGCCCGCAGACCAGCACCCCAGTTCACCCAATCGTTGACGAAGGAGGGCGTGCCCTTTTGACGGGGACGCGAGGCCGCCGCGAGACGCACCGCATAGCGAACCACATCCTCGGCGATCGGCACCTTCCGGATGATTTCGTGAAAGCGCAACACGTCCTCGCCGGTGAATAAAGCCTGGATCACTTCGCGAACATTCGAGGTGGTCTGAGTGACCACCCGGACTTCATCGTCCTCGGGCAGATAGTTGATCACCACGTTAAACATGAACCGATCCAGCTGAGCCTCGGGAAGCGGGTAGGTTCCCTCCATCTCGATCGGGTTCTGGGTCGCGAGCACAAAGAAAGGCTCTTCCAAGGCGTGGCGGGTGCCTGCCGCGGTCACCTGATGCTCCTGCATCGCCTCGAGCAAGGCAGCCTGGGTTTTGGGCGGGGTCCGGTTGATCTCATCCGCCAAGACCATGTTGGCGAAGATGGGCCCTTTGACGAAGGTCATCACCCGTCCCTCCGCGCCCGAGTTCAGAATCTCCGTTCCCGTGATGTCGGCCGGCATGAGATCCGGCGTGAACTGAATCCGCTGAAAACGGAGCTGAAATACCTGGGAGATCGACTTAACGAGCAGGGTCTTGGCGAGTCCCGGCGCACCCGTAATCAAACAATGGCCGCCGGCAAACAGCGCCAGCAGGATCTGCTCGATGGCCTCGCGCTGACCAACAACCGCCTTGCCAAGCTCGGCCAGGATGCGGGCGCGTCCCGTTTGGAGTAACTCGACCGTTTGTCTCTCGAGAGACTTCGTGTTGTCAGGAACCGCCACAAGTTGCCTTTCTGTTAACTGCCCTGTCCCTCCCCGGCAGTGGGTGCTTCGGTCGTGGAGGAGGAAGAGCTTTCCTGGGTTTCCGTCGGCTGCGGCCGCTCCCGATCCCGGGGGTCACGGTCACGATCGCGATCGCGATCACGATCACGGTCTCGGTCACGAGGATCGCGCTCGCGATCCCGCCCCGGCTGGGACTGTCCCTGCGGCTGACCCGATCCTGGGGAGTGAGAATGCCCGTGGCTGGATCCATGAGCATGAGACCCATGGCTGTGCGAACCACCGCCCTGCTCGCGCTGCGGGGGACGAAACGCCTGCCGCAAGTCTCGCTGGGGACGCACCTGATTGAGGCGCTGCAAGGTCTGCTTCAACCGCTCGATTTCAGCCTCATCGGACTCTTTCTCGACGTGCGCCGCCTGCAGCACATCCATGACCTCCTCGAGCTCTTCGAGCACGTGTTGAAGCTCCAAAGTGATCTTACGAACCTCCTCGATCGCTTCAGAAACGGAGCGATGTCTGGGCGGAGGCGGTGGAGGTGGCGGGGCTTGGGGACGCTGAAAATCACGCTGAGGACGCTGGGGGCGCTGAGGGTCGGGACGTCCCGCCCGACTCGGCCTCTGCGGCAAAAAGGCACGGGGCGCCGGGGTAATCGGCCGCAGAGGCGGCTCCTCATCCTCCTCGGCATCCGTTGCAGATCCCGATTCCGCGCGAGATCCGACGGCGTCGGCTTCTTCGTCCGGAATACGGTTGCCCCGATTGTCGTCATCCTCGTCTACCGACCCTTCCCGGGAATCTTTCGAGCCTTCAGAGGCACCCGACCCTTCAAAGTAATTCTCGGAAGAGGACTCACCCGAAGCGACTTCGGCGGCCTCACCCGAGCCCTCCTCATCGCGCTCATCTACCTCGTCTCGTTCCTCCCGATCTCCCACCGCCTGAGCCTGAGGTTGTCCAGCTGCCTCGACAGCACCACCCTCCGGAGCCGGGCCGCGCCGGCGTCGCCGTCCACCGCGTCGCCCACGTCGTCGGGGCGGACGGCGGGGTCCGAAACCGCCGGGGTCGGACGAACCTGCCTGGGGGGCTGGAGAATCATCAGGGGGAATCATGAATAAGAAGGCGGAGCGCACAGCCCCGCGAGAAGAGGTTGTATTGAGTCCGTAAGACACGGGCGGCCATGATCATCGGGACGCGCCAACAGGCAGGCTTGAGCCCGCCGCGTCCCCGAGGGCACCGTGGAATTACTTCTTGAAGAACGCATCGATTTCGCGGCGGAAGACATTCTCTTCCACTTTGACAATCCCCACCTCGCGACGGGCATTGTCTTCCGAATCGCTGGCATGAGCGGCATTGACCATGATCGTCGAACCAAACTCACGACGAATAGATCCCGGAGGAGCCTTGGAAGGATCGGTGGGACCGAGCACGTCGCGAATTTTCGAAACAGCTTCCACTCCCTCGTAGACCAGAGCGATACAGCGCTCGGACCCGGGGGCATTCAGCTGTTCCGGAGTGCATTCGCTCGGCGCCTTGCCGGCCATGAAGCGGACGATATTGTCGAACTGGTTGTCACCGTAGATGGGACCGAGGATCTCACCGAGCTGCTTGACTTCCTTTTCCGGCAACGCAAATCCAAAAGCCTTTTCCAAGGCTTCCTTGCTCTGCTTGGCAACCACATCCTTGAGTTTGGTACGGAGGACTTCACGCACTGGCCCGTAGAACTCCATCGCTTGAGCCACACTCATGCGGTGCAGCTTGATGCCGACGATGTAGAGCCCGGTGCGGGAAAAGAAATCGATGACGTTTCCGGGGCGGCCGGTGGGGAAACGGAAATTGTCCGGCTTGATGAGCACCAGGGTGCGCTGCGGGGTTTCGCCGGCCGCGTAACCGATCGTGTTCGACAAGATGCCACCGTCGGTGTCGGAGTAGCGCGCCCAGAGCTTCAACTTGACTTCGGCTTCCTCCACATTGGGAGGTGCCAACACCGCCGGCTCGAAATAGCGAACGTTCCCGTTGTCGTCCAGGATCATGTCCGCATAGGTGTCGCGAATCGTCTCACCGCTGCGGCGGTCCGGGCTCAGATTGCCCACCACCGACCGCAAGGTCCGCACCGCTTCCTCGCCGCGGAACAAGAGCATCATCACCCGCCGCCGACGTCCCGTCTTGGGATCAGGGGAGAAATTCTGCAGGATGTAGTCCCGAAGCAATTCTTGCACGCGGCGATCCTGAGGATCATTCGCCGACACGATGGCCTGAGAGTATTCCTTAACGAGCTCCGCGCTGGGAGCAAACATGCGCGCGCCAACCAGCTCCAGACGAGTCCGCGCGATCAATCGAGCGAGGATACCTCCGGTGCGAGATTTATGCAGCGAGTAGGGTGTGATGATGGCGTAAGCCAGTTGTTCTGCCATAGAAATTGAAACTCAAGATGTTGTCGAAGAAGGAGGAGTCTCAGGAGTGGATGCAGGTGGCTCGGCCCCAGCCGAGGCCTTGCCGCCTAGGATTTTAAACATGACTGTCCCACACGTGGGACAGACTCCCTTGATCGCCTTACGCCCGTTCTTCATGACTTCCTCCACGGCGTGGACGATTTCATTCTTCGCTTTGCATTTAACGCAATAACCTTCGGGCATACAGTGCCTTGCATTCCGGCTTAGCCGGATTCGCACGGACGAGAGCTACCTTAGGTACCCCGGAAGAAACGCGTCAACCGGGAAAACCACTAAGTTAGTGATATTCTTGCAGGGTCCGAACCTGGTACCCCTGCTTCTTGAGCGCCGAAATTCCCAAAATGGCCGCCATGGCGCCGCTGATGGTGGTCATGATCGGGGTCCCCGTATACACGGCGGTGGTCCGAATCTTGATCTCATCCGCTCGGGGATTAGCCCCGCTCGGGGTGTTGATCACCAGTTGAATCTCTCGGTTCTTCAACAGATCGATCGCGTTGGGCCGCCCTTCCATCAACTTCGGAACCCGGCGAACCTTCAACCCAGCACGCTCCAAAACAGCCGCAGTTCCTTCTGTAGCAACAAGTTCGAACCCAAGATCCGCAAATCCTTTACCCACTTCAACCACCTTGGCCTTGTGGGCCTGGCTGACGCTCAAAAAGACCGAACCCGAGAGGGGAAGAGGGGAGCCGGCCGCCATCTGACTCTTGGCATAAGCAATACCCAAATCCTTATCCAAGCCCATCACTTCCCCGGTGGATCGCATCTCCGGGGAGAGCAGAATGTCCTGCCCATGAAAGCGGTTGAACGGGAAGACCGATTCCTTCACCGCCCAGTACTTCGGCCAGACTTCCTGGGTAAACCCAAGTTCGACCAGGGTCTTGCCGGCCATCACCTTGGCCGCCAGTTTGGCCAACGGAACTCCGATGGCCTTGCTCACAAACGGGATGGTGCGAGAGGCCCGAGGGTTGACCTCGAGCACATAGACCACCTCATCCTTAACGGCGTACTGGACATTCATGAGGCCGCAAACGCGCAGCTCCCGAGCCATCGCATGCGTGTGGGCGCGAATCGTGTCGATCACCTTCGGAGTGAGGCCGTGCGGAGGCAGCACCATCGCCGCGTCCCCGGAATGAACCCCGGCAAACTCGATGTGCTCAAGCACGCCCCCCATCACAATGGTTCCCTGCGAAGGATCGTCGAAGTTGCCGACGTCCGCGATGCAGTCCACATCGACCTCCGTCGCATCCTCGAGAAACTTGTCCACCAGGACCGGCCGCTCGGGCGACGCCTCGACGGCAAAGCGCATGTAATGCTGAAGCTCGCTGTCGGAGTAAACAATCTGCATGGCCCGCCCACCCAGAACGAAGCTGGGGCGCACCAGGACGGGATATCCCAGCGTCTTGGCCACCGCCAAGGCCTCCTGCTCGTTGGTGGCGAGGCCATTCTTGGGCTGAGGGATACCCAGCCGGTCGAGCATGGCCGCAAAGAGCTTCCGATCCTCAGCAATCTCAATGTTTTGGGGAGAAGTCCCGATAATCCGCACGCCGTTCTTTTGCAGCCCCAAGGCCAAATTCAAAGGCGTCTGCCCGCCGAACTGAGCGATTGCTCCCCAGCACTTCTCGCGCTCGTAAATGTGCAGCACGTCCTCCAGGGTCAAGGGCTCAAAGAAGAGCTTGTCGCTGGTGTCGTAATCGGTGGAAACAGTCTCCGGATTCGAGTTCACCATCAGCGTCTCGTAGCCGTCCTCCTTCAAGGCGAAAGCCGCGTGGACACAGCAGTAATCGAACTCAATCCCCTGCCCGATACGATTGGGCCCCCCGCCCAAGATCATGACCTTCTTCCGATCCGAAGGACGAACCTCGTCGTCCCCACGATCGTAGGTCGAGTAATAGTAAGGGGTGTACGCCTCAAACTCAGCAGCACAGGTGTCCACCAGACGATAGCTGGGCACCAAGCCTTGAGCTTTGCGCTCAGCGCGGAGGGCGTCCTCGGTCTGGCCGGTCAGATGCGCAATCTGCCGGTCGGAAAACCCGAGCGATTTAGCTTTGGAGAGCAAGTTTGAATTCATCCGATAAAATCCCGCGAAGTAAGCCTGAGACCCGGACCGCTGACAAGTTCCGGGTTGATGAATTTATCCAAACAAGGAAAATGGAGCGGAAAAATCGGGTCAACCTGCAATTGCAAGCTTGACGGTCCCGGGCCTTTTTAGCATGACGCGTGGATGCTGAAGCGCTTGGCAACCTTTCTCGTGGCCGTTGTGGCGGTCGGAACCTACACCGGCTGCATCCGAACCGTCGATGATCACCGCCGGATGGGCGTCCCTTTCGTCCGCGATAAGATCGAGGGCCGATACGAATATCCCACCGACAAGGTGATTCGGGCGGCGAAGGACGTGCTGCAGCTGAACGGCCAGCTCACGGGCGAAAACACCGTGAACAACTCCCTGGAGGGCATCATTGATACCCGGCGAATTTGGATTCGCATCGACCCAGTGGGCGACCGCTGGTCGCGCGCCACCGTCCAAGCCCGCACCAAGGGTGGTGGGGCCGATCTCTATCTGGCGAGCGAAGTCGACAAGCAAATCGCCCTGCGCCTGGTGACCGACCGGTCGGTGCCTCCGTTCGTGCCCGCCGTCGATGCTGCCGCTCAGCCGCGATCTTCTCGGCGCTGATCGGCCTTCGTGCCTTTCAAGCCCAGCCGTTGCTCGTATTCCCCGAGCGTCACTGCTCGGGGTTTTTCCTGCCCGCGCTGCTCCAGCCTGAGCAGGTTCATCCGTGTCCGGGCATTCTCCGCGGCCGCCCCATTAGGAAACCCGTCGATCACCCTCTGCAACGCGGCCGCAGCGGCCTCCACATTGTTGAGATGTTTGATTTGGATGTCGGCAATCAGATGCAGCCAGTGCACCACTTGCTTCGTGGGTTGAAGCGGACGGGCGATAAGCTGCTCCAGCTCCAGAATGGCCATCTCCGGACGATGATAACCCTCGGCGTAGACCCGAGCGAGTTGCTCCCGGGCTTCATTGTCCTCCGGGAACTGCTGCAACCGTTGCAGCAACTTGCCGGCTTCCTCCGCCGGGGTCGGTTCCGCCGGCACCAAGTCCTGGGTATGCTGACGCAGGCCCAGCCGCCGATCACCCGGGGTCACGGTCAGGGTGGGACGATCGAACCCTTCCACCAGGCTCCCCACCTGGGTCACATGCGCCAGACGCTGCTGAGCCATCGCCGCCATCGACGTGTCAGGTAGCCGCTGCAGAATTTGCTCGAGAGCCTGGCGCGCCGCCTCCGGATCCTGGCCAAACCGAAGATGCCAATCCGCCAAGGAGTTCAGAGCGCCCGCCAGTTGCCCGGGCGGAAGTCCCGGCAGGTTCGCCAGCCGTTGAACAATCACCTCAGCCCGCGGCAGGTCGTTCAGGTTCTCGGCCGCGATGGCAGCGCTCAGCATGAGTCCCTCGAAGTCATTGGGAAACCTCTCGAGCTGGGCCTGAACCTCCTTCAAGGCCTCGTCGTAGCGTCCCGACATTCTCCGGGAGAGGGCGATGGAGTAAAGCGGACGCGCCTCCATTTCCTCGTCCCCCCCATCGATGGCGGCGGTAATGGGTTTGGCCATCATGCCCGCGATATGGGGAGCCCAAAGTATGCTCAGGATCACGCCAATGCCTGCCGCAACCACGGGAACGACAAACGCTCCCAACTGGCTCGGTCCCGTCATCATGACCGGCACCAACAATCCCAGCAACAGAGCGAACGTGACGCACCACTTCATGCGCATGGCCCGTGGATCCACCGCCTTGCGAAGGGTGAGCCAGATGAACCACACCAGCAGACCGACCAACACAATCAGCACTAAGAAGCCGCGGAGGAGGGGGTAAGAGCTCATTTCGTGGATCGGCGATCCGAGATTTTAGATGTTGGAGGTTAGACGTCGGATTTCGCGAGTGGAAGTCAGGACGCCGCTCCGTTCCCTTTGGGCCTGTACGAGCCGAGGTGACGAGGCTGCGGCTGAGCGACTCACGCACTGCTCGAACTCATTCTTAAATCCAGAATCGCCAATCAGGAATCCAAAATCCAGAATCCAAAATCCAAAATCGTCTCATTCCTCCGTCCGGGCAGGCCAGGAAGCCGAGGACGACGAGGGGGAGGCGGGCGTCGGGTGAATGGGTTTGAACTCATGGCCCGGCAGAGACACCCGGAGACGACGTCCGATGCGATCGGGCACCTCGGTCTCGCGCTGGTCGTAGCTGAGCAGCTCCTCCACGGTATCAAACGTGAGCGTCTGCTCCAGCTCAGGAGAAGTCTGCGCGCTCAAATCGAGATGAATCTGAGGTAACGAGGATGGCAGCTTCGGTTTCTTCGGGTTCATGGGCAAAAGGGTCAGGCGGTTGTACGGAACTGCTGAGCGAAGGCTTTCCGGGCTCGATGAAGCTTGCCGCGCACTGCGTCCACGCTCTGCTCCGTGACACGCGCGATTTCATCATAGCTCATTTCTTCATCGGCAACGAGGAGAAGCAATTTACGGTATTCCCAAGGTAGCGCATCCAAGGTTTTCTGAATCCGACTGCCCAACTCCTGCGTTTCCAGGACCTGTAAAGGCGACTCATCAGGACCGACACTCGTATCCCACAAGGCATCCTCCGCATTGCTGTGGATGTTCCGATGCTGCCAGGACTTCAGCATGTTCTGGCAGTGGTTCATGGTGATCCGATACAGCCAGGTGCGAATACAGGACTCCCCCCGAAAACGGTCCAGATTGCGAAACACCTTCACAAAGACATCATGGGTGGCGTCTTCCGCCTGAGCAGGATCGCTCAGCATCCTCAAGGCCACATAATACACCTGCCGGCCATGCTCCTCGTAGATCTTGCTGAAATCAGCCGGCACGGGACATGGTAAAGGGGCCGGAGCGTCGGGTGACGCCGGCAGCGGCAACGGTGTAGAAGGTCCGGTTTCCGGCATTCTTAGTTGAGCTTCCACAACACTTGGACAACCGTCGCACAGGGTCGTTACGCGATGCAGTCTCCGAGATTTTGGATTTTAGCTTTTGGATTTTGGATTGCCGATGGGTGACCAGGGCAACTTGTCACTCCCCGCTCGCCACTCTTCCTTCTACTTTACCTCAAACTCAAGCCGTGTGCGAGAGCGTTGCTGCACATTTCTCATCTCCATCTGCTGCACCTGCCAACGTTGGTCCACCTTCTTCATACTGTTGACAGCAAACTCTTTAAGCAGCTTTCCACGCGAATCATAAGCTTCTGCCAAGAGCAGCCCCCCGCTCTCCACATCCAGCCAGGACAGCACCCGGGAGTAGCCCCCGGTTCCCGGGCGCGGATGGGTGCTCTCCAGCACATGACAGGATCGGCTCTTGCGCATCTCCACCCGAACCAGCCGCTGCTGGGGCCAATGCAAAAACTCCAATCCCAGATCCTGAATCGAAAAATCAGATCCCCCAAACGACTTCTCATAGGCCTCACCCGCCTCCAGCGGGGCCCAGGCATTGGGCTGCGGGAGCGAGGACTGCCAGTAAGCATTGGGTTGACCCGCCGCATGCACCACTGCCAAAGGAGTATGCCGCGCATCATTGGTGCCCGCGGGATTCGAACGATAGATGGCCATCCAGTTGGTGGGAGTCACGACGGTTCTAAACTCGAAGGGCACATCCCGCACAGCGCCGGAGGCGTCGCGGATGTTGAGCCGGCCTTTCAGGTTCATCTCCTCCGCCGGCGGACTCGCCCGTAACTGAGCAGCCAAACGCTCGCCCTCCAGGTAATCCGGAGCCAGCGCGCTTTCCGCACCCCGCGCACCCATGCTCCCTCCTGGCCCCCCCATCCATCCGAGGCCTATCCACAGGCATAGGGCCCAACAGTAACGCGACAACTTCATGAGCACGGTCCCGCTATTCCACTACGGCATCAGGGCCTTAGAGAGGGCTTCCGACAAGCGCTCCACGAAGTGCACCTTCATGCGCTTACGGATTTCCTCAGGCACTTCCAGCCAATCGTTTTGATTCTGCTTGGGCAGAATGACCTGTTTGACGCCGGACCGGGCGGCCGCCATCACTTTTTCCTTAATGCCGCCCACCCGCAACACTCGCCCGCGGAGACTGATCTCCCCCGTCATGGCCACATCCGACCGAACACGCTTCTGGGACAGCAACGACGCGAAGGCCACCGCAATGGTCACTCCCGCGCTCGGTCCATCCTTGGGGGTGGCACCGGCTGGGACATGAAGATGGATGTCCAATTTGTCGAAATCCCGGACGTCCAACTCGAGGTTTCGAGCCTGGCTGCGCAGGTAGCTCAAGGCGGTTTGCGCGCTCTCCTTCATCACCTCACCCAAGGAGCCGGTCAGCATTAGTCGGCCAGCTCCTGGCATCCGGGTCGCCTCGAGAAACAAGATCTCCCCGCCGACCGGTGTCCAGGCCAGCCCCGTCGCAATCCCAATCTCAGAAATGCTCTCCGCCGACTCCTGCACAAATTTGGGCGGACCCAGATACTCCTTCAAATCCGCATCCGAAATCACCACCGGCTTGGTCACCGCTTGCTTGCCAATCCACTTGCGAGCCGCTTTGCGGGCCAGGGAGCCAATCTCGCGCTCCAACTGCCGCACCCCCGCTTCCCGGGTGTAGTCCGAGATCAAGGAACGCAAGGTCTTGTCCGGCAGCTTGACTTTGTTCCGACTCAGGCCGTGCTCTTCCAGTTGGCGCGGCACCAAATGCCGCCTGGCAATATACAGCTTCTCGCTGGCCGTGTAGCTGGGGAGTTGGATGACCTCCAGACGATCCAGCAGGGCGGGATGCACCGGATCCAACCAGTTTGCGGTCGCAATAAACAACACCCCGGACAGGTCAAACGGCACGTCGAGGTAGTGATCCGTAAAGGTTTTGTTCTGCTGAGGATCGAGCACCTCGAGCAGGGCCGCGGCGGGATCTCCCCGATAGTCCGCCCCCACCTTGTCCAACTCGTCGAAAAGAATGACCGGATTCCGACTCTCCACCCGCCTGAGGCTCTGAATGATGCGTCCCGGCATGGCCCCCACATAGGTTCGCCGATGGCCGCGGATCTCCGCCTCGTCCCGCATGCCGCCTAACGCAATGCGGGCAAATTTACGGCCCAAGGCATCGGCAACGCTCTTGCCCAACGAGGTCTTGCCCACTCCCGGCGGCCCTACCAGACACAGGATGGGGCCCTTGAGATTCTTCTTCAGCTGGATCACCGCCAAGAACTCCAGCAGCCGCTCCTTCACCTTCTCCAAACCATAATGCTGCTCGTCGAGAAGCTTTTTGGCCGCATCGAGATCCAGACTGTCGGTCGTGGACTTCGACCAGGGCATTTCGATCAGCCAGTCGAGATAGTTCCGCGTGAGCGCATATTCCGCCACCGAAGGGTTCAGCTGCTGCAGGCGATCCAGCTCCTTAAAGACCACTTTCCGAACATCATCGGGAAGCTGGTTCTTGTCCGCCTGCTCGCGCAAGTGGTTGACCTCGGTGGTCACCGGATCCATTTCGCCCAACTCGCGCTGGATGGCCCGGATCTGCTCGCGGAGGAAGAAATCCCGCTGGCTCTTGGCCATGGAGCTGCTGACCTCGTTCTGGATCTTCGAGCCAATCGAGAGCACCTCCAACTCACGCGTGATCAGGGGGCGAAGCAGGTTCAACCGCTCTTTGACATCGTTCACCCGAATCAGGTGCTGCCGTTCATCCAGGCTCAGATTCAGGTTGGTGGCGACAATATCGCTCAAGGTCCCGGGAGCATCCGTGTTCAGAGCCGCAACCTTGACCTGCTCGGAGATCGAGGGGCTGAGCTTGATGATTTCCTGAAACTGCTGGTGCGCATTGCGGGTCAGGGCGACCAGCTCGACGGACTCATCTACCGAGTCCTTCAGGACCTCCACATGCGCCCGAAGGTACGGAGACAGGGTTTCGTAGTCCTGAATCCGAATCCGCCACAGCCCCTCAATCAGAATCCGGACGGTGTTGTCCGGAAACTTCATCATCTTGAGGACTCGGGCGGCGCACCCATGCTCCCACATCTCCTCCGGCATCGGGTTCTGGGATTCGGCGTTCTTCTGCAGCACCACCGCCAGCAACCGATCCCCTTCGACCACATCGTCGATCAGGCGAATGCTCTGGGCGGTCTCCACGAGCAGAGGGGCCACCATGCCAGGAAAGATAACGATGTCCGAAAGCCCGAGGACCGGCAGGACATCCGGGACGGTCTTAGCGGAAGAACGTGCCGCCGCTCCACTGCCGCTCGCACCCAAGATTCGGATGAATTCTGTGTCAGGACTGGTCATCGTTTTGTTCGGTTTAGACCTTAGATGCTAGAAAAGGAAGTCTCTTTCCCATTATTTCCGCATCCGCAGGGGCACATCAGGACTGAAGCAAGCAGGAACAAGGCCGACGGGCCTCAGAGAGGTGGCAAGCCGAAGGCCAGCACGTTTCTGCCGGCCCTAAAACCAGCTCCTGGCCGGCAACTTTGTCACCCGGCCTGGAGATGCCGGGGGTTAGCTAAGCAGGCTGCCGATTCCGCAGACCACGCCCGTGACGGAGGTCACCTGGACCGGGGCCGCGGTCGTTCGAGGGAAGCCCAGGAGCCGGGATCTACTTCACCTCGGTGATCTGCAAAATTTGCCGCCGGCTGGAGGCACGCGAGGATTGGGGAATCTCGATCTTCAGGAAGCCGTTTTGGTAGGCAGCCACGGCCTCGGATAAATCGTATCCTTCCGGAAGCTCGAAAGCGCAGGAAAAGGGACCGTAGTTGATTTCCATCACCAGAAACGAGCATCCCGGGGGACGACAACAATCCGGGCGTTGGCCGGAGATGATGAGCTGCTTGCCATCAACGCACAGCTCGAGGTCTTCACGACGCATTCCCGCTAACTCGACGTTGATCACCAAACGGTTATCCGTGATGTAGACGTCCGTGTTCGGTTCCCAACGCGACCCCGAATCAACATCACGACTGGCGACTGGACTCTTTTTTATCAAATGAGGCGAGGCGTTCACACGATGTTTGCATCAGGGGTAAACGACGCAGCAAAACTAATCCACGGTTGGAGTTCGTGCAAGCTTTGGCTGCGAAGATGTCACAATCACTTGCGGAGTCTCTCCCTTCCGACCCCGAATTCGGAGAACCTGGGGATTTGCCCCCCCCGCCGCAGACCCGCTGGGACTTCCACACCCACAATGACTCCCCCGCTGCCAAGGCAGCTGCCGTCGCCGGCGAAGCGCAGCCCGAACGAACAGCCCGAGGGTTGTCGCCACCACCGCCAAAGCAACCATTTCTTGAACCGACATGTAAACAAGCTACCCCACCTGGGAAGTTTGGAAATTGAAAAACGGCCCACCATTGTAGTGACGTCCGTCCCCGGACGTTCCCCTCTCGGCCCTCGAGCGCAGCGGGCCTGATTGGTCCCCAATGAAAAATGAGCAATGAGCAATTCGCAATGTGAAATCAGGGTCCCTTTAGCCGCGCCGATTGCACATTGTTCATTGCTCATTTCACATTGCACATTGGGGGTGGGCCGAGACGGCCCACACTCCATGGACGAATCCCCATCCTACGCCGTCAACATCTCCGCCAACGCCACAAACCCTTCCAACTCGACCTTCTCCGCCCGGATATCAGCCGGAAGCTTGAGCGCGACAAAGGCCTTCTGCAGGGTTTCCTCCGGCCAGGTGGCTTTCAGCAGCTTCATCATCATCTTGCGACGTTGACTGAAGGCCAGCTTGACCAGGCTCACGTAGACCCGTCGGCTCGCGGGCGGAAGCAGGGGACGAACCCGCTTCTCCAAAACAATGCAGGAAGAATCAACGTCCGGTGCCGGAAAAAAACAACTCGGCGGCACACGAAAGGCAATGCGCGCCTGATAATCCAATCGCAGCAGCAGCGTCAGCACGCCGTACTCATCCGTATCGGCCTTGGCGATCAGCCGCTTGGCCACCTCCAACTGCAACGTGGTGACCATGCGCAGCGGGCCGTTGCCTCCCAGCGCCAACTCCACCAACAACGGGGAGGCCACTGAATAGGGCAGGTTCGCCACGAGTTTCCAGGACGACCAGTCCCGGCTGTGATCCTTGAGGTACTGAAGCGCATCGGCATGAATCAGCGTGAGGTTGTTCACCGCCACAAACCGCTCCCGCAGAAACGCGACCAATCGCTGGTCCACTTCGATGGCCGTCACGGATCCCGCATAGGCCACCAGCCACTCGGTCAGCGGCCCGAGACCCGGGCCGACTTCCAGCACCTGATCCGATGCATTCAACGCCGCAGCATCGACAATTCTCTTCAGCTGATTCTCGTCGTGCAGAAAATTCTGTCCCAGCGACTTGGTTAGCAGAATCCCCCGCTGGTCGAGGATCTGGCGCATTTCGTTCAGTTTCATGGAGAACCCGTCAAAGGAGCTGATCTGACATCCAAATCTAGACAGCGCTGGAGGGCTTCGACCGCTCGATCCAACTCCCGCTCGCTGATCACGAGCGGAGGGGTGAAGCCGATCACGTCAGCGTCCGCACCCTCCGGTAACAGCACAAACCCGCGCTGCAACATCGCCTTGATGGCCGAGAGCGACTCGGCCGTCGCCGGATGCCCGTCTGATCGATGCAGCTGCAAACCGGCCATCAGCCCCACACCCCGGGCTTCGCACCGTAAATTCGGCCGGCCAGGCAGGCGCACCGCCCGCAACCGCTGGAGCAACGAGCGTCCCAGTCGAGCACTGCGCCGCACCAAATCTCGCCGACGAATTTCGCGGATCTGAGCGAGCGCCATGGCGCACCCCACCGGATGCCCCAAGAAGGTGCTGGTGTGGATCGCCTCGCCGCTGGCCTCCGGCCAGGCTCGATCCATCAGGCCTGCCTCGCCAATGCAAGCCGAGAGGGGAAATCCCCCCGTCAAGGCTTTCCCCAAACACACCAGATCCGGAATGACCGACTCATGCTCCGTCGCAAACCAACGCCCGGTTCGCCCGAATCCGGTATAGACCTCGTCCAGAATCAGCAGCAGACCGGTCTCCGTCGCAACCCGCCGCAGCATGGACAGAAATCCACGGGGCGGAATGCGGATTCCACCCCGGGCTTGAATGGGCTCGACCAAAATCGCTCCGATGGGCTCCTGGCTCACGCGACGGCGGAGCATGTGTTCAAGCTCCCGGAGGTTCGGCGCCAAGTCCGCCGGGGCTGAAGCGCCACCGCGGACTGGACCTGGCGCGGCGCTGGGAAAAGGGAGGAAGGATCCAAAATCCCTCAACTGGCGAAGGAAGGGATCGCGAAAATGACCTCGGTGAGTTGCATTCAACGCGCCATATCCCAACCCGTGATAGCCCCCCTCGAAGGCCACAATCCCTGGTTTCCCGGTAGCCAACAGCGCCGTCTTCAGCGCGGCCTCGACGGCCTCAAATCCCGAACTGCAAAATATGGTTTTCCCCCGGCCCCGGGCTCGCCAGCGTCCGAAGGTCAGCTGGCTGAGTTCTCGAGCCAGATCGGCCTTCAGCCGATGCGGATGCACATCGCCCATGGCGTGGAGCAGTTGCCCCATTTGGTGCTGACCCGCGCGAACGACCCGGGAATTCGCATGGCCGGCGTTCGCCACCCCAAACGCGGCGGTCAGATCCAGATACACGCGACCTTCCTCATCCCACACCCGACACCCTTTGGCCCGCTTCCATACCACCGGCCAAGAGCCGTCGGGGTCCTGAAATGTCACGTTGCGCGACTCGTAGGCGCGCAGGCATTTCAGAATGGTTTCGGATCGCATCGAGCCGGGAGTTAATCAAGCAAGGAGGCATGTTTCCAGCACTCGATGACGAAATCACGTTTGGACAACCCCGTCCCGCCACCCTACCTTGTCCAGCAAATGCTGCCTGGTGACGAGCTGCCTAAACTTAAAATGGCCCCGCGCGAAAACGCGGAGGACCTCGCACGCCGCGTGCAACGTGAGCGCCGTGCGTCCGAAACGCAACGCGAAGGGGAACTCGAGGACTCGCTGGCTCCCTTCCGCGTGGGCTCGGTGCCCTATCTCAACTCGGTCCCTTTGGTGCGCGGCCTGGAAACGCAAGTTCGCTTCGCCCCGCCCTCGGAGTTGGGCGCTCTCCTGCGCCACGGCGAGCTGGATGCCGCGCTCATGAGCATCACCGAGGCGCTGCTCAACGACCATTACGACGTGCTCGATGGAATCGCGGTGGCGTCCTTGGGAGAGGTCAAAAGCGTGTTCCTGGCCCATCGAAAACCGCTGCAGGAGATCCGCACGGTGGCCTGCGATCCGGCATCCCTCACCAGCGTCAATCTGCTCAAGGTGCTGCTCGCGGAAAAAGGACTGAAACCCGAATTCCAACCGCTGGATTCCTACGCCCACGCTGCCCAGCATGACTACGTCCTGCTGATCGGCAACCCAGCCATCGATTTCCTCCGCTCAGCCCCGGACCACCAAATCTGGGATCTGGGCGCAGCCTGGTACGAGCTGACCAACCTGCCGTTCGTCTATGCTGCCTGGACGTTGCGACGCGGCGTGGAGAATGCGCGCTTGCGTCGGCTGCTGAGGGAGGCGCGCGACTTCGGAATGGACACCCTGGACTACCTGATCCACAACCGCACGGAATACGATCTGGAATTTCGCAAAGACTATCTCGGCTGGCATATCCACTACCACCTGGGCAGCGACGAAAAGCGGGGCCTGGCGAAATTCCAGGAGCTGCTGGTCAAACACGGGCTCGGCCCCGTCTTCCCGCTGAACTACGTCTAGCAGGCCGTCGGACTTAAGATATCGTTCTGCAGGGTGCCCGCCAGGGCTATTGTTCGGTTCTGGGGTTTTTTGGATGCCGGCCTGCTAGCAATCACCCCGACTCGGAGTCGGGGTGAGCAAACTCAATCTGATTCTTCAAAACGCCGTTGCCCCGCTCCATCTTCACGCAACCCAACAGCGGATCGGCTCTTTTCCGCAGGAAAAATATCTAGCTGCCGGTCGGACCTGTCAGATCACGGATTCCAGAATTCCGGGCAGACCCTCCAAGGTCCGCTGCCAGCCGGCATAGGCCGTCGCTCGTCCCTCCGGCGAGAGACTCGGTGCCAGAAAGGTCCATCCGCTGGCCGCCAAGCACCGTTCGAGCGAGACCGGACGCTCCTCGCCGCTGCGGCCGAGCTGATGCTTGCGCACGACCAGATTCGCAATCTGAACGGCCGCCGCAATGGCTGGCTCATGCTCCGCGTTTTCCGGAGCGCTGTGATGCTGCGCGGCATCGACCAAGGCCGGCGGGAAATTCCGACGCCGCAGATACATGCCACCCAAGACCATGTGATCCGTGCCCAGCACCTGCTTCTCCATGTCCACGAGATTCACCGGCTCCTCGGCCACGCGACGATGGATTTCCTGAAAATGCTTGGGGAACGCCGCCGCCATCACAATCTTGCCGACGTCATGCACCAACCCCGCCACGTAGTCGGATTGGTTCGTGGGAGCAACCAGGGAACTCATCACTTCCCGGGTCATCAACGCGACGGCAATGCAGTGCTGCCAAAACGGCCGCCAGGCGAAAGGGGTGCTGCCGACCAGCTTCTGAAAGTCCTCGATCACCGGCGTCGCCATCGCGAGATGCCGGATCTGCTCAGTCCCCACGAAGAAAATCGCCTCCTCAATGGTCGTGACCGGCTCCGCCAGGCCGAAGTAAACGCTGTTGACCATGCGCAGGACCCGAGCCGTCAGGCTGGGGTCGCGCTGCACAATTTCACAAATCTGATGGGTATAGGTCTGGCCCGCGTTCAAGAGGCGAATCATGTCCCGGGCGTTGCAGTTCAGCGAAGGCAGCGAGGGGCACTGTTCGACGCGGGCAACGATCGCGTCCATGGACAATGGGGGCGTCGACATCTTGGGCGGCAATTTCGTCTCAAGTCCTATCACACTTCAAAACATCGACAAGTTCACCAAAAAGGTTACCCCAAATCTCCCACTCGCCCCAAAAGCCCCAAAAGCAGCTGACCGGGCCGTTCCGGGCCCGACACCCCCAGGCCTGGCGCGAGGATCAATTATTAAGTTAAGTGCATCACCGGGATGCCGATGGAAGAACTGCATGATCGATGTCCTGGAAGATCTGATCAAAGGGGCCGTCTCCGAGGTGTTCAGCACAATGCTGTCAATCAAGACTGAGCCGGACTCAACGTTAGCCCTGCTGACCACAGGAGGATCGCACGTGGCCACCTCGGTGGGCTTTATCGGCCAGATCACGGGCATCGTGTTCATCTATTCCAACGATGACTACGCCCGCGTGATCACTTCTCGCATGTTGGGGTTGGACCCCACGGAGGTGGATGGCGAAGAAATGGTGAACGACTCCATGGGCGAGCTGGGCAACATGGTGGTGGGGCATATCAAATCGAGACTGTGCGACCGGGGGATGAGCTGCGTGCTCACCATTCCCTCCATCGTGCGCGGAAGCCAGTTTAGCATCCAGCCCGTGACGAGCGCGACGCGGATCGTCGTGGGATTTCGCTGCGACAACACCCAGCAGATAGCCATTGAGGTGTTGATCAAGCCCGAAGACAAAGCCCAGCCGTAGACCGACCAATTTCAACCTCGAACGAACAAAACCGCTATGGGACGCAAGATATTGACAGTTGATGACAGCAAGACCATCCGCCTCATCGTTGCGAAGGCTTTCAAGACCTTCGACTGCGAGATTCTGGAAGGATCCAATGGCGTCGAAGGCCTGGCTGTCGCGACACGCGAAAAACCGGATGTCATCATCCTGGACTTCACCATGCCCATCATGGATGGGTACGAGATGCTCTCCAAGCTGAAGGCTGATCCGGATTTAAAATCCATTCCGGTAATCATGCTGACGGCTGAAGCAGGCCGCGAGCAGGTGCTGAAGATCGCCAAGCTCGGGGTTCGCGACTACCTCATCAAGCCTTTCAAAGAAGACATGATCATCGAGCGGGTCAGCCGCGTGATCGAGCTGAAGCCCCGCGGAGAAGCGGTGGCCAAGGCGAAGAATTACGACGACGTCATCCAGATTCTGGTCGTCGACGACAAGCCCGCCATCGTGGATCAAATCCGAGCCGGGCTGGCCGACACGAAATGGAAAGTGGAGGGAGTCAGCGCCCCCGGTCAGGCGGTCGATCATTGCAGTTCCAGCTCCCCGGATCTGATCATGGTGAGCCTGACCCTGCCTGAAAACGGAGGCTACACGCTGTTCCAGATGTTACGGGGCAGCGCCAAGACAAAGAGCGTCCCGGTGTTTGGACTGACCGTCAAAACCGACACCGACCAGCAGACCCGAGCCCAGCAGAGCGGCTTCACCGGCGTGCTGACCAAGCCCATCGATTTCGACGAGCTCAAGACGCGGGTTTGCCGCTCCCTGAACCTCGACACGTCGCTCCGCTACTTCGCCACCCGCGACGGCGCACTGGTCATGACCCTGCCGGTCGACTTCAGCCAGAGCGTTGCCAACGAGGTCGGAATGCACCTCCGCAACAAGGTGAACGCGGCAGTGGATGCCGGATTGGACAAGATGGTCATCGATCTCAGCCAGTTGAAAAAGGCCGACATCACCCTGATCAAGGTAGGCCTGAATGCGATTCAGTTGTGCCACGAGCTCTCATTGAAATACAGCATGATCGGATCCGAAGCCGTATGCCTGGAATGCAAGAACTACGAAGAAACCAAGGACTGGCGCCTGTTCACCAGCTACCAGGACGCCATGGCGCAGCTGGGGGTAAAACTCGCGGCCGCCGCTTAGGATCCCTGGCCGACTCAAAGAATCTACACCTGACCGGCTCCCGGCATCCCTGTGCCGAGAGCCGGTTTCGGTATTTTCCACCCGTGGCTCCCCCCCCGGCAATCCCAACTCGCTAAAGGCCCGATGTTCACAACCCCCTTACCTTTTCGGCCCATTCACCACTCCGAGCTTCGATCGCAGTGGCTGCCACGGTGGGCGCTCGGGGGGCTTCTGGCCGCCGCGCTGGGCGTCGCGACTCCAGCCGTGCTGAGCGCCGGGGAGGGGTACCTGAGCCGGGTTGGTCCGCCGCCCCTCAGGCTGAACAGCCCGGGTGCGCAGCCCTCGAATCCACAGCCTAATCCCCGCGCTCAGAACGCTGCTGCCCCCTCCAAACCGGAATCAGCCGCTCCCGCTGCCACCACCGCCAATCCCGGCGAGAAGCCCATTCCCGCCAAGCCTGCTGCCGCCGAGGAGCCACTGCCGCCCGAGCCCTATGGCCCACCGCCGCCGCCCGCGGGGGACACCGCCGCCACCCCGCCGGAGAATGCCGCCAAGCCAGCGGCCAAACCGGATCAGGCACCGCCGACGGAACAACCCGAACCGGCCAAGCAAAACCCCACGCCCATCGTGGAATTTCGCGCCGCGTCCGAACCGGTGGGCATCCGTTCCTTCGACCCGTCCGGACGGGTTGCCATCACTCCGCAGATGCTGGTCCGATTTTTCAAGCGCCGCCCAAACGACCCTCTCTCGGCCACTCCGACCGAAAACTCCGGCGCCTTGGAGGCCATGCCTGAGATCTTGGTGCCGGTCGAGTTCGTGCCTCCCCAGCCGATGACCACTCTGCCGTCGAGCACGGCCACTTACCAACTTGTTCCCAAGCCATGAGCCGCCCTCCGCGAAAAGATCGCCGCTGGTGTCCCAGGCCCGCCCAGGCCCGCCGGCTCGCGAGCCGCCACTGGGCCACCGTCCTGCTCTGCTGCCAAGCCATCATCGGGAACCTCGCGGCCAACGAGGATCACGCTGAAACAAATGCCACCGCGCCGGCGGCCCAACCAGCCAGCGCACCGGAGCCAGCGAAACCGCATCGGCCCACCAGCCTGGTCCCCTCCTCGGAGTTCATCACCAAACCCGCGACCGAAAAGCATGGTGAGACCAAGGAGCAGGAGCGCTACGACCGCTTGATCACTCAGCTGGAGGCGGGTCGCAAACATCGTCTTGAAGGAAAGGCCGACGCGGCCCGGGCCACTCTGGTCCCCATCCTCGAAGAATCCGCCCCGCCGGAGATCCAGCAGGTTGCCCTGCTCGAACTGGGCCTGCTGGCCGAGCAGGAGAAGGAATTCTCCCGCGCTCAGCAGATCTACAACCAGTTCCTCAAAACGTTCTCGGACTCGCCCACCTGTCCGGAGGTCCTCCTGCGCCAGGGGCTCATGTACCGTGAAATGGGGACCCCGACGCTCGCTCTCGCCAAATTCTATTCCGTGGGGAGCAGTGCGCTCAAACTGAAGGAAGGGAATCTGGAGACCTATCGCCATGTGGTGCTCCAAGCCCAGACCGAAATCGCCGAGACCTACTTCCTGCAGGGAAAATACGAGGACGCCATCGACTTTTTCCAACGATTGCTGAAGCAGGAAGCGGCCCGGCTCCACCGCTCCCAGATTCATTACCGCCTCGTCCAATGCCGGGAACGGATGGGCAACGACCGGGACCTGGAGGCCGCGGCACGGGAGTTCCTGCGGCTCTATCCAACGTCACCCGAAAATCCCGAGGTCCGGTTTCTCCTGGCCAACGCGCTGAAGCGCATGGGGCGAAACCGGGACGCGCTCCAGGAGGTCAGCCAGCTGCTGGTCTCCCAGCAGAGCTTGAGCAAAACCAACCGGGCGACCTGGATTTACTGGCAGCAGCGAGCCGGCAACGAAATCGCCAACCAGCTCTACCAGGAAGGCGACTATCTCAACGCCCTGGACGTTTACGAAGGCCTGCTCCCGCTGAGCGGACGCCTCGACTGGCAGCTTCCCCTGCTCTACCAAATCGGACTCGTCTATGAGAAGCTCGCTCAAACGTCCAAGGCGGAACAAGCCTACCGGCAACTGATCCTCAGAGCCGGCGAGGGCACCACCAACCTGACCTCCGCCCTGCGTCCCGTGGTCGGCATGGCGAAATGGAGAGCCGACCAACTGCAATGGACCGGCCAAGCGGAGCGCACGAACGCCTTCTTCAACAGCGGCACCAAACCGAAAACCCCGGGCGCCGCTGCGCCAACTGGTACCCCTCCTGCTCCCCGGGAACCATGAGTCCAAACTTGCCGCTGTTGACCACCCTGGAGAGCTACCAAGCCCTCGGACGCCAAATCCTCGATCTGGTGGAGCAGGAGGCCTCACTGCTCGCACAGGGGGAGCCGGGACTGCCCAAGCACACGACGGAGGCCAAACAGCGACTCCTGCCGCAGCTGGCCACCGCTCTCCAATCGCTCCGCCAGCATCGGATGGCCTGGCAACAGCGGGGTCCCCACGACCGAACGAACCACCCCGAAGTGACCGTGGCGCTCCGCAGCACGCAGGATCTGCTGATGCGCGTGATTTTGCGGGATCGCGAGAACGAGCAGCGGCTGCTTAGGGCCGGCAGCATTCCGTCTCGGCACCTGGCCAAGGTCCAATCCCCGGCGCAGCCGAACTACGTCGCCGATTTGTATCGGCGCCATCAACAGAATCCCCCTCAAGTTTAGGCAACTTCTGCCGAATAGTTCTGTGGCTTCTCGCGGAAGGCGCAGAAGCTGCCCAAGGAAAGGGCTTTCTAGGATCCCGCCAACTCGGAGGGCGAGGCACACTGAATGGAGTCGCAGGTGATGCTGAAACCGTCCGGCTTCACTCTGCCATCTTGTGGCGTACCGACGGCGACGTAAGGTAACGGGAGCCAAGCTCCCAAAAGATCCGTTCTCATGCTTATCGAGAAAGTATTGCTGCTGGAAGATGATCAGGTCCTCCGAAAGACCCTCGAGATCCAACTGAAACAATGCCACTATGAAGTGACCGCCGTCCCCACCCTGGCGACCGCACGGGAATGCCTCCTCAAGGACAACTACGACGTCGTCATCGCCGATGTCCGGCTGCCCGATGGCGAAGGAACCGACCTGCTCGACTTTTGCCGTCACCGAACCAACAAGCCGCTGGTCATCATCATTTCCGGCTACGGAACCGTAGAAAGCGCCATGGATTGCATGAAGCAGGGCGCGTTCGACTATCTGCTCAAACCCTTCACTCCGCAGCAGGTCGAGGTCTGCCTGTGCAAGGCGGCCGAATACACGCAGCTGGTGAAGGTCAACCGCTTCCTCAGCCAGACGCCCACCGACGAAACCCTGAGCGCCTTGATCGGCGATAGCACCGCGATGCAGGAAGTGCATTCGCTCATCGCCAAAGTGGGTCCCACGGATGCCACCGTGCTGATCCAAGGGGAAAGCGGCACGGGCAAGGAGCTGGTGGCGCGCGAGATCTTCCGGCACAGCCTGAGGCGCAACGCCGCCTACATCCGGGTGAACTGCGCCGCCGTGCCCGAAAACCTGATCGAGAGCGAGTTTTTCGGACACGAAAAAGGCGCCTTCACCGGAGCGGTCGCGCGCCGCGAGGGACGCTTCGAACTGGCCAATGGCGGGACCATCCTGCTCGACGAGGTCAGCGAGGTGCTGCCGCAAGTCCAAGCGAAGCTGTTGCGCGTGCTCCAGGAGCGGGAGCTTGAGCGCGTCGGGGGCAGCAAAACCATCCCGGTCGATGTCCGCGTAATCGCCACCACCAACCGAAATCTGGAGGAGAGCATCGCCCGCAAAGAATTTCGCGAAGACCTCTACTTCCGATTGAACGTGGTTCCCGTGTACATCCCGCCGCTGCGACGCCGCATGCAGGACATTCCACAGCTCTCCCAGCGCTTTGTTGATCAGAGCGCCCGCCGCCTGGGCATCCCGTCCCCGATGTTGGGCAGCCAGTGTTTGGATGCGCTCATGAGCCATCATTGGCCGGGGAATGTCCGCGAGCTGGAGAACGTCCTGCAGCGCGCGGTCATCTTCGCCGCCGGCGAGGAAACCCTGACACCCGAACACCTGGGGCTCACCCGATCCACCAGCCATGTGGTGATCGCCAGCGAAGAGCTGCCCGAGCGATCGCGAGGCACCCAGCCTCTGCAGGAACTAGACACGCTTCCAACCCTGGATCAGCTGGAAAAAGACCTCATCTTTGCCGCCCTCAAGCGCTGCAACAACAATCGTACGCACGCGGCCAAGATGATCGGGATCAGCCTACGCACTCTGCGCAACAAGCTGAGCGAGTATCGGCAAGCCGGCTACCGCGAAGCCATGATCACCCGAGATCTGGAAGACGCAGTCTCAGAAGCCGCGTGAGTCGATTTTGGATTTTAGATTTTAGATTTTGGATTTGCGATTGGGGACATGGGAATGGGCCGAGACGGCCCACGCTACAACTGTAGGGTTGTCCGTCCACGGACAATTCCCCGAGCGCAGCGGACGTAAGCAATGAACAGTTCGTAATGTGCAATCCGAGTCCCCCCCCCTGTGTGATCTCTGCGACCTCTGTGTGAGAAAATGGGGAGACCTCCGCGGAGCGAGGGAGCGATTACGATTACGATTACGGGCGCCTGACACCGGACACCTGACACCTACCCCACCCCCCCGGTTCACACTTGCTCGCGCACGCCAAAGGCCGAAACGGCCGGAGGAGCGCCGGTGCTTTCCCGCACCACCAGGTCGCCAGCCAAGCGCTTGACCGGAGGCATCTCGCCATCCAGAAGTCGAAACATCGTTTCCACCGCCGCCACTCCCAGCCGGAACTTGGGCTGGCGAATGGTGGTTAGCGGGACGCGAAAATGTTCACTGACGAGAATGTTGCCAAACCCGGCGATCGAAAAATCCTGCGGGATGCGGAGCCCCTGCTGCAGAAAGAACGTTCCAGCTCCGATGGCCACCATGTCGTTGACGGCCTGGATGGCGGTGGCGCCGCACTTCTCGCCCGCCATCTGGGCGGCCGCCTTCTCGCCCTCGTCAATGGTACTGCCCGCCTGAAAGATCAGCGAATCCTCCACCTGAAGCCCCAGCTCGCGCACCGCTCGGCGGTAGCCCTCGAGCCGTTCGTGGCTGGTCGGCGAGCTGCTCGGACCTGCCAAGAAGGCAATCCGACGATGACCAAGCTGAAGCAAGTGTCGAGTCACCCGGTAGCTCGCGAGAATATCTTCCGTCTCCACCGACGCAAAGTTGGCGCAAAACGGAGCACGATGCCCCAGCAACACCGTCGGAACCCGCCGGTTCCACAGCTCGCGGTAGGCCGGCGACTCGGTCTCCATGCGATAGACCGGGCTGATGAACACGCCGTCGACCCGCCGGGCCAACATGCGTTGAATGCAGACCTCCTCCCGGTCCGGCTGATTCAGGGAGTGGGCAAAGACCACGTCATAGCCCCGAGCATACGCCTGCTCTTCAATCGCCATGGTGATCCGCGCGTAGATGGGATTGGTCGCCGCCGGAATGATGAGTCCCAGGAGACGGGTGGTGCGGTTGCGCAATCCCTGGGCGGCGGAGTTGGGCACATAGCCCATGTCCGACGCCAGCTTCTTGATGCGCTCACGCGTCGCCGCCGAGATGTCAGGCGCATCCCGCAGCGATTTCGACACGGTCATGATCGATACCCCGGCGCGCTCAGCAATATCTTTGAGGCGAAGCATGATGTGATTCAGTAGCTAAGGTGACTTCGATTTCGATAGATGCGCGTTCGGTTTCCAAGGTTCACGCGGCTCAAACACTGCTCCCGTTCCAGTTCAACTTCTGCCGAAGCGTCGCAAAAAACGCGCTGCCCTCCAGACGAAGCAGCCGCACTGAATGCCGGCTCTGGCTGATCTGCACGACCTCCCCCGGTTTCAGCGGGGTCTGCACTTGACCGTCGGCGGTCAGAATGGTCTGGACGGTCCGACTCAGCACCGCGACTTTCACCAGCGAGTGGGAGTCGACAATGATGGAACGGTTGGACAGCGTGTGCGGACAGATCGGCGTGAGGGTCATCACATCCGCCTTCGGACTGACGATCGCCCCACCCGCCGCCAGCGAGTAGGCGGTCGACCCCGTGGGCGAGCTGACAATCAAACCATCGCAGCGGTAGCGGGTCAGAAACTCCTCGTCCACGCTGACGCCCAACTCGATCAGCCGGAAGACATCTCCGCGGCCCAGCACAAAATCGTTGAGCGCCACCTGAGCCGGGGACTTGGTGCGGCCTTCGATGCGGGCCTCAATCAAGGGCCGGGTTTCCAGCGAGTAGTGGCCAGTCCAGACCTTTTCCAAGGCCGCGGGAAGCTGATGGGTCTGGACGGCGGTCAGAAACCCGAGCCCCCCCACCTTCACCCCGAGGATGGGAGTGGGAATGCCGGCGGTGTCGCGAGCCACCCGAAGCATGGTCCCGTCCCCACCGAACACCAACAGGAGGTCCACCTCACCCGCCAAGCCGCGAGTGTCTGCAAACTGGGTGCAGGAGAGCCCGGCCAACTGAGCCGTCGCGGCATCGCACAGGAGGGCTCGCCCGCTCTTAAGCACCAGCCGAGCCGTGCGCTGAACCAGGGCGCGGCTGAGCGGCTTCTGCGAGTTGGCCGTCAGACCGACCGTGCGAATGGGTTCAAGCCGCTTTTTCAATCAGTGCCAAAAATTCTTTGTTCCCCGCCGGCCCCACCAAGGGCGACTCCACGACGCCACGCCAGACAGCCTTCAGCTCCTGGACCACAAAGTCCCGGATCTCCTGGACTACCCGCTCATGGACCAGCGGATCCAGAATCACGCCGGCACCCTTGTCCACCTCGGACTTTCCGGCTTCAAATTGCGGCTTGATCAACGCCACGATCAGCCCCCCTAGGTCAAGCAGGGAAATCGCGGACGGAAGGATCTGGCGAAGGGAGATGAAGGCACAGTCGATGACAATGAGCGGCACGTGCTGGAACCCAGCGGGGAACCCGGCCGGACTCAACGACCGGGCGTTCGTCCGCTCCATCACCACGACTCGGGGGTCCTGGCGGAGCTTCCAAGCCAGCTGGCCCTGCCCCACATCCACCGCGTAAACCTGGCTGGCGCCGGCTTGCAGCAGACAATCGGTGAACCCTCCGGTCGAAGCTCCCAGATCCACCGCCCGCTTGCCCTGGACTTCGACGCCAAAGTGCTTCAGGGCGTGCTCCAGCTTGAGACCGCCCCGACTGACGTAGCGCTCACGCGCCGCCAAGCCCAGTTCATCGCCCGGCCGCACCGAGTCGCTCGCCTTCTGCGCCACCTGGCCATTCACGCGCACGTCGCCGGCCAATATCGCCCGCTTCGCCTTCTCCCGACTCTCGCACAGGCCCTGCTCCACGAGTGCTTGGTCCAGTCGCTTCATCTGGATGGACCCGTTGTCACCGGCTCCTCCGTCACCAGTCCTAGCGCACCGCGCTTGATCCACCCGGAACGTTGCGCCGCATCCCGCACCTCAACCCATTCCCCCTGCCCGGAAACGCCGGGCTTATGTCCCAAAATCACCAATTCCAGACCATCGACCGCCGCAAAGGACACCGGAGACTCATCCAGAGGCGTGAAACGGACCGGCGCTTCCTTGACCACCACCACGCCGATCGCGCGGCTCTCGGACTCACTGACCACCCAGAAGCCGACACCCGCGATGGCCAGGCAGACACCCGAGGTCTGCAACCAGGGCCCGACTCGGCTACGCAGTGCCGGACGCCACTCACGTGCGGCAAGCAGCAGAAAGAAGAGCCAGCCACAACCCGAGGCCAGCCAAGCCCATTCGTTCGCGCTCAGACGGCCCACCAACCGCCGGGGCCAGGAAACCGACGACTCCTCTGCCCCTTTGACCGCCCGACGGGCAAACTGGAGATTCGACTGGATGCCGGAATCGCGTGGCGCCAGGCGCCCGGCCTGCAAGAACGCCTGGATGGAGCGTCCGATCTCGCCGTTTCTGAACCGGGCATTTCCCAAGTTGTGCAACACCGCCGGCGTGGTCTGCCCAGCCTGAAGCAGGGACTCATAGGCATCGGCAGCCGCACCAAACCGCCCCTGTTCGTAAAGTCGGTTGGCCTCGTCAAAGGCCACCGAAACGTCCACTGACGCCGCTCGCAGGCCGATAGCCAGAAAACAGAGAGCCACCATCCCCACAAGAAAGGAGAAGGCGGCCCGATTGGTTTGACAGATAACCATTTCGACGAGCGGAGTTTTTATCCTGAGAGCACCCGAGGAAGCAAGGCTTGGCTCTGGCCCGATTCAGTGGATCAGCTCTTTGCCGCAGGAAAAATATCTAGCTGCAATCCCTTCTTGTCCCAGGCCTCAACCCCTGATTATCTCCACCTGGTGAAACTATCGGTCAAAAGCGACTACGCGGCCCGAGCCGTGCTCAGCCTGGCGCGGCACTATGGCGAGGAGAAGGCCATGAAGGTCGACGAACTGGCCAAAGCCAATGGCGTGCCCGCCAACTACCTGGTTCAAATCCTCATCGATCTAAAGTCCCGCAACATCGTTCGCAGTGTGCGCGGCAAGGAGGGGGGCTATTTGCTGGCCCGGCCGCCAGGGGAGATTACCCTGGGCGAGGTCCTGCGCACGGTGCACGGCCCCTTGTTCGATACCTCCGCCTTGACGGATGCCCAATGCCCCAGCGAACTGCGCGAGGCTTGGAAAAAGCTCCAGGATACCGTCGACCAGGCCGCCGACTCCATCAACTTCCAGAGCCTGGCGGAGCAAAGCAGTGCCAAGCAGAGAATGTATTACATCTAGCCGGGCCCGGGCCAGCAGCCGCAAAACCGTCTGACCTTCCCGGCGTTTATAACTGTGGTGAAGCCTTCCGAGTCATCCCGCCGGTCTCGACGCCTGCGAGTCGGCGTTTTCCTGCTCATCCTCGCGGGCGGGGTGCTCACTTTGTGGGAACGCTACCGGGGCTGGAAGGAATCCAGTCAGGACGCCTTTATCCTGGCGGCAGCCTCGCGCTATCAGGTCCATCCCGCGCTCATCAAAGCCGTGGTCTGGCGGGAGAGCGGGTTCGATCCCAATGCCCGCGGATCCAAGGGAGAGCTGGGGCTGATGCAGCTCATGCCCGGCACCGCTGATGAGTGGGCACGCGCCGAGCGCGTGGCCCTGCACTTCGAACGTCAGATGCTGGATCCCTCCATGAACACCCGCGCCGGGACCTGGTATCTGCGCAAAGTGTCCCAACGCTACAAGAACACCGACAATCCCCTGCCCTACGCCTTGGCCGACTACAATGCGGGCAGAGCCAACGTGCTCAAGTGGGCCAAGGGTGCGGCAGCCACCAACAGCGCCGCCTTCATCCAAGCGATCGGCTTTCCCAGCACCCGCGACTATGTGGTGAGAGTCTCCGAGCGCTACGTGCGCTACCGCGAAACCTTCCCCCCCAAGTCCAAACGCTAGCAGGCCGTCGGACTTAGAATATCGTTCTGCAGGGTGCCCGCCAGGGCTACTCCTTGGTTCCAGGGCTTTCTTGGCTTCGGCCTGCTAGCAATCACCCCGACTCGGAGTCGGGGTAGTGACGAAGCGGGGATCCATGCAAAACCCGACGCCCTTGCCCCGCCCTATGTTCAAGAAAACCTTCAACGGATCGGCTCTTTTCCGCAGGAAAAACATCTAGCAGCCTGTCGCGACATTTCCTACGTCATTCTTTAGCACAGATGAGGTTCAAAGACAGTCTCACCTCCGGTGGGGGAAAGTCCGACAGGATGCTAGAACCGAACCAGAGATTCCAACAGGTCGCGGAAGTCCTCCAACGCGGGAGTGATCATGCCCGGCACCTTTGCCTGATCGTCATACTGACGGAGCTTCACCGCGCTGGCGAAGTGCGGATGCGCCTCAAAATCCCGAGCCTCGGATTCGGTCATCGGTCCGCCCTGCAAAGCCAGGCTTTTCTGGGAGGCGGCCGACAGCCCCTGGAAATATTGGCGATCTTTCCAACAGAGATAGCGCTTAGCGGTCGCGTGATGCCGCACCGGTTCAACGACGGCGGCAGGGAACCAAGCCTCCAGACGGTTGGCTCCGACTCGCTCGTGGCGAGCATCGACTCCTCGATCGGCGATATCTTCGCCCAACCCATGAACCAAGTGACCGTAATCGTGAAGCAAACAGGCGGCGATCAGGGCCGGCGGCTCCCCGGCCTTCTGCGCCAAGGCAGCACACTGCAGGGCGTGCTGCTGCTCCGTCACGCGCTCTCCATACATCCCGTCCCCATGCTCATGGAAGACATCGAAAATCTCGGAGACAACTTCACTAGGTTGCATAATAGCCATCTTCCCCGCTCCCGAGAGCCACGACAAGCCAAGATTTTGCGACGAACCGAGGGTGCTAATTTCGGCAACCGCCGGCTCCGCAGCCGCAGGCGCCACCATGTCCGGAGCGGGCGGTGGAGCCCACCGACTTGCCTTCCGCCTTGCTCAGAGTCCCGAACCCACCCGAAATGACCCGGCGGATGGGCTCACCGGTTTCGGGATGCTGGGTCAGCGGTTCATCCTTCATGCTCTGCTTGATCTCGAGGTGACGGACCTTCTGCCCGGGTTTCTGCGGAATGGTTTCGTAAACGTAAGTAGCCATAAGTTTGTTGGCGTTGACCTCGGGTCAACGCCAACAACAGGTTACAAGATAGGGAACGCTCGTCAACGGGCAGGTGATTCGAGTTCTCGCCGCCCCCGTTCGCCAGGCCGACGAAAGTGTCCTGCCTGCCTCACGAAGCGATTAGGGCGCGACCAAGCGGTAGAACTTGCGCGCACCCGCGGGCACGCGAACTACCGGCTCCACCATCGGGGTGGTGAATTCCAAGGTGTCGACCAGATCCCAGCGGCTGAGATCCTCGGAGGACTCCAAGCGATGGACCGATCCCAAAGCTCCGCTAAGTGCGATTTGAAGATCGCCATTTTCGAGTCGAGTCACCTGATCAAACCGCGGTTGAATCCGACTGGTCGGCCGACGAGGATCATACGCTGCGGGAGTCACATCCAGGACCGGGAGGAAGACCCGCGCAACACTCTCCCACGGGACGAGTTTAAAGTTGGTGTTCCGAACACTCACTGAGCCGTCATTCTCGCCGTCCTGAACGATAAGCACTCCCTGCGGATAGCCAGGCAACGCAATGGGACATACCTCCGCGCCATCGCAGGTGGTGACTTGGTCGATACCGAGTGCCTGGTTGGCACCGATGGCGAAACTACCCAAGTAGGTATTCGCGGGATCGCGCGAGAATACCGCGAAGTTGTTGTCACCCTGGCTCGAAACCACCAGGTAGCCTCCACCATTGGCGCCATAGTAGATGCAGAGCCCCTCGATGTCCGTGGAGAGAATCGCCCCGGCCGGCTTGATCTTCTGCACGAGTGTCCCCCCCAGACCGCCCCGGGTGGGCTCCGCCGAATATTTCCACAGGCCAACCTTCTCCTGCGCAAAGTAGACCCAGCCCAACTCCTGGTCAGCGACAATGCCCTCCGCCTGAATGTTCTCCGGCAACTGAATGCGGCGAACAGCGCGCCACCCTACCTTCCCACCTCCCGCATCATACAACTCCAGCTGAGCCACCTCGCCTTTGGCGCTCCGGCTCACAAAGGCATAGGGCCGTCCCGTGAGCACGCTGGTGTAGAGACACAGACCATAGGCCGTATCCCCGGCCACAACCGAATCCGGGAAGATGTGAGTGGTGAGATCCGCTGAAATCAGGGTCAACGGATCACGCACGACGTTGGCATCGATTCGATAGATGTAGAGAGTATCATTGATGCGATCCGAGAAGACCGCCAGATCCACCTTCCCTCCATTGAGGGGGAAGCCATAGAGCACATCCACATTGTTCAAGCGGATGGCCCCGTTGGTTTCAGGCGCGAAGCGCTGCACTTCGTTGAGAAGGGGATCGAAGACCACCGCCCCGCCCAGCTTCTTCGTGGTGAGCAGCAAGCTCTTCGCCGGATCAGTAGGGTGAATCCAGAAGGCCGCGTCATCGCAATCGTCAGGGGCAAAGCTGGCGGGGGTTTCCTGGGATGGCAAAACGATCGGGAACGGAGACTCATTGTCAAAAATGTTCACCAACAGCCCTACGCTGGCCAAAGTGACGGGAAAGGTTTCCGCATCATCCGTGGCCGCGATGCTGTGGCTGATGGTCCCTGGATGGAGGCGACCCAACTCGACCAGCGCATCGTCCATCGCCCGAACCGTGATCACCTGAGGCACCAAGGCGTTCGCGGTGGTGAACACCAGATTCGTTTCTGAAACGAACTGCACGCCATCCAAACTCACCAGCACCTGGGCGTCGGCAGCGATCTTGACCGTTACCTGTCCCGCGGCGGGTGTTGCACCCAAGGCGAGTGTATAACTGTCTAGGACCCCATCCTCATCGACATAGGTGGTGCTGCCCGACTGCACCAAACGAAACGCGTTGAAAACCACATTGTCCTTACCCGGGGTGAGGGTGGCCCCCTCGGGATAATTCGGCGTCACCTGGGCATTGAAGGCCACGGTGAGACCCGAGCCATTCATGCGGCCCGCGAACCATGCCTCCGGATTATTCGGCCGGAGATCCCCAGCCAGGCGGACCACCGCCTCCGGGCGGTTATCGTTTCCGACATTGGGAACCCGAACCCCGCCATACACGGGATCTGCTGGCAGCTGGCGAATCGCCACCGCATCGACGATTGTCGCGGTATCCAGGGGGGCCACATCAAAGACCCCGTCATCATTGGAGTCGTAGTCAGTTCCCTCGACCGGACTCGTCGTGCTCTGCACGAGCAGGACCGAGAGCGTGTTGTTATTCAGCGGGGAGACAGCCGTATCAATCAACCGTGGATTCTCCACCACGCGCGTGGCGGGGGGCACGAGAAACCCATTCGTGGCCGAGACCTTGACGATCAAGAGCCCGTTCGCGCCCAGTTCCACGCCCTTCAAATCGAGCACAAGATCGGCCCGGCCGGAAACTCCCGCGTTGCCAGGGACAGCCAGCAAAAAGTAACCATCCAGCGACTGGAGGGGCGGGCCCTTGATCTCGATGAACTCATGGGGCAGCGTGTTCCCCGGAGGGTTGACGTAGATTTCGTTGAGCAGCACTGGATCGGCGCTGGCTGTCAGACCGAGCGCGAGGGAAGCCAGACCGCAGAGAAGAGAGAATTGGGATCGAATTGGATTCATGGTGATGGTTGAGAAGCAGACGGGATTGCCTGCATCCGGAGCCTTACTACAGGCGAGCTGGCCATCGGTTACAGGCACCTCGCTCGGAACACCGCCCCACCTCCCCACACTCGCCCTCTCAATTCGTCCGATTCGGATCGACTCCGGGATCAACCGTCCAGATCACGCGGGTTTGCGGAAACGCGGCCCAACCATCGTGAACCACCTCCGGGCCCGACAACTGGTCCACGTGACCGTCGGCAAAGGCCAGCACTCCGCTCTGTCCGTGGCGCGTCACAAAGCGGCTCGCATAGGCGCTGGGTTGACCGAGATTGTCCTTCTCCTGCTTCTCATCGACCTTGGGATCGTTTTCGAGCCGGTTATCGAGAAACGTCACGGTGGACGCCGGTTCCAGAACGGAGCTGAGCTTGATGCTCCGAAAGGGATTCAGGATCAGCTTCGAATTCATGGCATAGGAGAAATAGGCAATCTCACTGACGCCAGATCCCTTGGGAAAAGTAGCGCTAGGGCAGTGGAACAGATTCCCCGGTTTGTAGAAGTCGGCGCGCACCGCCTCCGGCGCATAGGCGGAGGCTCGCCGTGAGTGGGCATAGTCGGGAAGGGTGTTGTACCACACATCATGGGCCAGCGGGTTGCGCACTTGGGCCCAGAGATTGATGGTGGTGCCGCCCGGAATGAAGCTCTCACGCGGAATGAAGTCCTCGTTGTCGTGAGCAAACATTATCAAGGCGAAGTTCCACTGCTTGAGCTGGCTAAGGCAGGACGCTTTGCGCGCGGTGGCCTTGGCCTTGCCCAGCGCCGGCAGGATCATCGCGGACAAAACGCCAATAACGGCCACCACCACGAGCAATTCGATGAGAGTGAAGGCGAGGCACGAGCAAGTCGCAGATCGCTGGGCGAGTGCCTGCGTGCGGTGGTGGCGGGCGATTCTGGAGCAGGGGGTGGGCATCGAAGTCATGGGGATGAAAGGGCGATCCGCGCGGTATAAAACCGCCAGCTCGTGCCCCGAGCCGTCGACTCCTTGAACTCGATCCGATCACCGGCGGCCGTCTGCCGAGCGATCACCGTCCACTTGCCTGCGCTCAGATCCCCGCTCGCCAGCCACTCATAAGTCGTCCCGGCCTGGGCGGTGTAGGTGAGCTGGATCGCGCCTTCCGTGTGGAGGATGGTCACCAGACGAGGCGCCACTTGCCGCGGAGGGTGATTGGTGTAGTAGCCGGGAGACGCCACATCAGCCGACTTGGCGGCGCGGATGGCACCGCACTCCCCCACCTGGCTCATCCGCCCTTCCTCGATGCGGCCGTCGCACCAAAAACTGAGGCTCGATCCCTGGATCGGAACATAGTTTTTATCCAAGTGCACATACTCAGACCGTGTGATAAAGTCGTCAGCGTCCGATGCGGTGGGATTCCACAGCGCGATGGAATCATAGTGAGCGTTGATCCCGTTACCCGCATAACGAACAAACTGCAGACCCGCTGGCAAATTCTCTTCGCCCCACCATTCGGTGAAGAATTCCGGTGTCATATTCTGAAGGAAAACCACCGACTCTCCCGGGCGTACCACCAGGTCATTGGTGATAACCCAGGCGCCCTCGAGCACACGGGGAAAGTCATCGAACCGGTACCCTCGAAGGTTGACCGAGTCGGTGTCGAAGTTAGTGAGTTCCCACCAGTCCGATCGGCCCACCACCAGCGAGTTGGTCGAACGCCCACCCATCATCTCCGTGATGAACAGCTTGGGCTCGGGTCTCACGCTCAGCGAGGCGGAAGCAACAGCGACACCTAACTGATTGGAGACAGTCACGGAGTAGACGCCGGAAACGAACTCATCGGCTTGCGGAATGCGAAGCACAGAACCGGTTTCGCCAGGAATATCTTGTCCTTCGAATCGCCATTGAACGACCGGCAGGGGGTAACCCCGGACCGCTATCTGAAAAATGGCGGTCTGCCAGGGGGTCACCACCAGATCCACGGGAGCGCTGAGAATCGTCGGTGCGCTGGGGATCGTATTGACCGCGACCACCGCCACCTCGCTGGTCGACGACGTAAGCCCGTTGAAGATCCGAGCCGTATAGCGTCCCGCCTGCTGCGGCTCGGCGTTGGTGAGGACGATCCGATCCCTGGTTTCGCCCGCAAGGTCGCTCCCCTCAAACTGCCATTGAACCAGGGGCCGGGGCAGCCCTAGGGTTCGAACGTTCAGCACGGCAGGAGCCCCGGCATCCACCGTCAGGCTCTGAGGCTGAAGCGCAAAGCCCACGGGCACCGCTGCGCCGGCCGTCCCGGGAGAGCCCACATCATCCGTTTGAGCCGCCTTGATGGCTCGATTGACTCCAACCTCGCTCAGCGTATCCATGAAACCGGTGTTGGTATCGTAAACCAGGCTGAAGCCTGAGCGAGCCTCCAGAAGCTCCACGCGATCCACTTCATTCGTGCCAGACTCATCCACTCTCCAGACCTGAACCGCATCTTTCAGGCGGCCGAAACCACGTCGCGTGTAAGGAATAATCGGAACCTCCGCCGGAATGTTCGTCTCCCCCCACCAGGCGCGGAACTGAGTCGCGTTGGTGCAAACGTTGGTAATTGCCTGAAAAAAGAGAATCGAGCTCCCCGCTCCGAGCTGGAGCCCCGCAAACATGGCTCGGTCTTCAGCCTCAAAGACATCAGTGAGCCCTACACTGTCACTAAACCGGAAGTCGGAGAGGTCAGCTGGCTCGCTGCCGAAGTTGGTCAACTCCCAGAAGTCCGGCCCTTGAGGAACCTTGATGGAGCCCAGGTTTGTCGACGCGGACGCCATCACTTCCGTGATGGCAAGTTGGCAGCGACCGTAATTCACCGGGAGCAACAAGACCGCACCGAAGGCCAAGGTGGTCCAGATTGTTCGGGAGATTTTCATTGTTGGCTCCACTAATTGGCTGACGGAAGCGGAGGGCGATGCTCCGGGCGAGTTCCAGCGTCAGCAGAAGAATAATCGATGAGAGGAAACAGCCCCTCCATCCGACTCATCGCTTTGCGGACCGCACTGAAGGACAAGGGCGTGATCGGCTCGAACCCTGACGGTCGGCCCGGTACAAGGAGCAGAAACGGGGCGTTCTCGAGCCTGGTCAACACAGCAGTCAGATCCCGGGCCAGTTCCACGGACAAGTGCCGGCTCCCGACCCAAGGATTTGGGCTCCTCTCAAAGTGGGAGTCACCAATCTGAACAAGCCCTCGGTTTTTATGGTTTTCAAACCCACGCAAACTGGTGACCCCGGCATCGTATCGCCCCCGAACAACATCTTCGATCACATCGGCAGTACTATGTAGCCAGCCACGCCTTCGAACCGCCGCTTCGTAGCCCAACTCATGAACTTCCTCGATGAATTCGGAGCGGCTCTCGAGGCACACGTATTCCTTCAAGTCGGAGCCGGTAATGCCCGCCTCCGCCAGCTTGGCCTGGCCCCAAAAGGTAATGCCTGAGACCGAGTCACCGAAGGCAAGCCTGCGACCCTTCAAATCTACCAAGCTCTTGATGCCGCTGTTGGTGCGAGTAAAAAAGACTGCGGTCTTCAGCTTCGACCGCGGCAAGACCAGCGCGTCTAACTCCGGATGCTTCTCCTTGGTGCGCAAATAGTAGATATCACCCATGCGAGCAAAGTGAACTCCGTTCGTCAATAAAGCCGCGGTACGATCCTCTTTGAACTTGAAGATCTTTAGATCGATTCGAACCGGCCGCCCTCGCCGCTCCGTCAACTCGCGCTCCAGATGGGCAAGCAGCAAGGAATACTTCTGAGAGTCCGATACCGGGCTCTCGTTTGCGGCCAGCCCAAAAGCGAGTCGCTCGACCGAAGATCCCTTCGCCACGGTCGCTATAGGAAATCCAGAAAGCGCCGCCAATTGTTCGGAGGAAATATGGAGAACTCGACGATCCGTGCTGAGCCACAAACCCTCGAGCTGCTCGTGGAGCATCGACACGGTGAGGGAAAGCAGCTGTGCATTCGTTTGCCCGGCCCGTTCAACATCCTTGAGCACCGCCGCGGTCTTGTCCTTCTCCGCACTGACCATCGTTAACAGCCCCAATGCTCCCATCAGGCCCGCGCAGAGCGTAACAATCAGGGTGGCTCCGACCGGATTGCGGCGCGTCCACCGGAAGGCCCTCACCCACGGCCCCGCTTGCTTGGCCTGCACCGATTCGCCACGCGTCCACCGTTCCAAATCTTCCGCCAGACTCAGTGCGGACTCGTAGCGGAGTGACCGGTCCTTCTCCAAGCACTTCAGACAAATGGCCGCCAATTCCACATCGGCCGCCCCGTTCAGCGTCACGGGCGGTAACGGTTCCTCCTCGGCTACCTTCCGCAAGGTGTCCAGCGGGGTCTTACCCTGAAACGGCACTCGCCCCGTGAGCAGCTCATACAGGATGGCTCCCAGACTGTAGATGTCGGCCGCGAACGAGACCGCTTTGCCGGAGGCCTGCTCGGGAGCCATATAGGCCGGAGTGCCCAGAACATCATTGGTGCCGGTCAACGCATCGTCGCTCTCCAAGAGCTTGGCGATCCCGAAGTCCGTCAGATGAGGTTCGCCCTCGGCATCGATCAGAATGTTGTTGGGCTTAAGGTCGCGGTGAACAATACCGTGCTGATGCGCGTAATGAACGGCTCGGGCGACCTTGGCCAGAAGCATGGCGATCACTTCCTGACGCTGCCGGGACGACTCTTTGGAAATGCTCTTCTTGGCAGAGTCCACCAGCCCGAAATCGGCCCGCCTCCTGGCCAAGCTGGTCCCATTGACCAGCTTCATGCTGAAGAACGGCTGTCCCTCAAGATCGCCGATCTGATAGATGGGCACGATATTGGGATGAGTCAGCTTGGCCGTCGCGGCGGCCTCAATGCTAAACCTCGCGACCGTGTCGTAGGATGCATCCTGGTGATTCGAAACCATCTTGAGAGCCACCATTCGTTTGAGGCTCCGCTGGTAGGCCTTGTAAACCACCCCCATCCCTCCCCTTCCCACCAATTCCAGCAACTCAAAGTCCCCAAATGGACGCGAGCGCACGGGTTCCGCACCGGCAGCCGCAGCCGGCGGGGGAGCCCCGGGATCGGAGAGCGTGCCATGCCGCTCAACTGACTCGAATGGAGTGCTTTGGAACGCGAGCTTCAGCAGGCAGTTGGCGCACAAACCGCCCACCGACTGCCCGACCAGCGACGCGTTGCAGCGCTGACATCGGGAAATTGCATCTAAAGAAAACTGCGTCATAGACAGTCGTGCTTCCCATCCCACTACAGATTCAAGAGCGACCGGTTACAGCCATTTGCCCCTTTTATTCAATCATCGCGGTCATCAAGCAGCGCAACTCCTCATCCACCTCGCCCGCCGTCGCCACCGTCTGGGCGACCTCGGATCGCACCGCCTCCTTAAACCGATGGCGCAGCCGGTGAACGGCTACCTTCACCGCACCCTCGCTCAGCCCGACCTGGCCACCGAGGGTTCGATAGCATTCCGCGGAGCCCTCGTTCAGCAGCAGCGACTGAAGCTGCTGGAATAGCTCCCCCTTGCCGGCCGCGGCATAGTCCGCCTGTAACTGCTGGAGTGCCCGCTCGAGCAAGGTCATGGCCCACCGCTTGTCGAACAAGGTCTCGGCAGATGTGCGGTTCGTCGACTCCTGCTGATAGAGCCGCTCGGCAACCGCCTCGTCCAAGGGCAGGAGCGGAGCCCCTCCCCCACGCTTCTGAGCCTGGCCTCGCACCCATTCGTTAACGAGAAAATTTTGAAGTGACTTAAGCAGGAACGAGCGAAAGCGGCCTCGCTCCTGGTCCGCCAGTTGAAGGTAGTTCTTCTGCAGGAGACGCGAAAAGAATTCCTGAGTCAGGTCCTGAGCATCGTGCGCACTGTGGCCCTGTCGTCGAACGTAAGCATAAAGCGGATACCAGTACACCCGGCAAAGCGCCTCCAGGGCGACGGCCGCCTGCGGGGTTTCAGATCGACCCGCCGCCAGGACCGCGCTCCAGTGCGTCGTCTGGAACATTCCCGCCGAATCCCAGCTCGGCTCCCGATGGTTGGTCTCCTGTGACATGGTTTAGCCTGACAGTCGGTTGTTATTATAGTGACTCCGCTATGTCTTCACACGATGGGCTCAGTCTGAGAATGGCCAGTAATCCCACAAAAGCCAAGCGCCAAAGGAATGGTTCGACACACCGGGAACTACAGAAGCCGGCGCGGCGAGTTACAGCGGAGGTGACAATTGGCTTCGATTTCCTTATAGAGAGTTATGGCTGCGGAGATGCGAACTCGACCCTCCTTGCTGCTCCGCCTGCGTGACGCGGGCGATGAAGCGGCATGGTCTCAGTTTGTCGGGATCTACACGCCGCTTATCTTCGCGTTCTGCCGCGGCCGGGGTCTCTCCGAAACCGATGCCGGCGATGTCTCGCAAGAGGTGCTGAAGGCGGTGGCCGGGGCTATTTCTCGCTTTCAGTACGACCCGCAGCGCAGCTCCTTTCGCAACTGGCTGTTCACCGTTGTCCGCAGCAAACTGAACAACTTTTTCGCCACCCAGGCACGACATCCCCGCCCCGCGGGCGAAACAACACTGCAACAGCTGGCTGAAACCGAGGCCGAGAGCCGACTGGAAGAAACCTGGCGGCGTGAGTACCAGCTCAATCTGGTGCGTTGGGCGGCCGGACAAATCCAGACCGAGTTCAAACCCCAAACCTGGGATGCCTTCTGGCGAACCGCCATTCTGGACGAGACGGCCGAGACTGTCGCCCAAGAACTTGGCTTGACCCTCAACGCACTGTACATCGCCCGCTCCCGGGTGACCCTGCGCATACGACAGCTCGTGCAAACCGTGGAAGAAGGGTCCCCTCTCTTCGAGGGTTTGGCACATGAGTAACCCCTGTCCTTCCCCAGAAACACTCGAGGCCTTTGCTCGCGGCAGCCTCGCCACACCCGCCCTGGAGTCGATCGAGCTGCACCTCCACGGGTGCCGGTCCTGTGCCGAGTCGCTGGAAAGCCTGACCCGGGGCCAGCTGCTGGGTCTGCTAGGCGACCTGCCAAGCGCCTCGCCCCTAGCGCAAGCGCCGCCGGGATCTCCGGTTCTCGACACGCTCATCCGCCAGGCGGTAATAAGCCAAGATCAGTCCTGCGGTTGCGACGACGACGCTTCGAACTCCCAGGTTTTGCGGCGACTCGATCCACCCCTCTCCGCAGGTTCACTCGGAGTGTTCGCTGGCTACGAAATCCTCGACCTGGCAGGCAGCGGTGGCATGGGCCTCGTGTTGAAGGCACGAGACCGGACGCTGCATCGCACCGTGGCCATCAAGGTCCTCTATCCCCAAAGGGGAGAAGACCGGCTTTCCGATCGGTTTCTCGCGGAAGCCCGGGCTGTGGCCGCCATGCACCATGACCACATCGTCACGGTCTACCACGCCGGGACCGAAAAGGGGTTGTCCTACCTGGTCATGCCCTTCCATGGGGAAGGGACTCTCGCCGACCTCTTGACCAAGACTCCCCGACTGACCTGGGAGCAGGTGGCGCGCGTGGGAATGCAGCTGGCTCAGGCGCTGGCCGCCATGCACTCCGTCGGCATCCTCCATCGGGATATCAAACCCTCCAACGTCCTGCTCGAGCAGGGGCTGGAACGGGTGCGCCTCGCGGACTTCGGGCTGGCCAAACCTATCCACGGGCCCGCCTCGGAACCCACCCATCGGTCGATTGCCGGAACCCCCCACTACATGGCCCCCGAGCAAGCACGAGGTGAACCGATGGACGCGCGAAGTGATCTCTTCGCCTTGGGCGCCTTGCTGCATCGACTCGCCGCCGGCACCACACTCTACGAGGGGGACTCTTCCGCAGAGGTCCTGCAGCTCGCCGCCCAAGGAAACCGGAAACCCATTCGTGAACGAGCGCCCGAGATCCCGGCCCATCTGGGCGCGATCATCGATCGGTTGGCGGCCCGAAGGCCGGAGGATCGTTTCTCCTCTGCCGATGAAGTGACCCATGCCTTGCGCGTGGTGCTGCAGCCAGGCCGTCGAATCGCGGTATGGGTAGGTCGGGCCGCCGCCGTGCTGGCCGGCCTGTCTCTGGTCGCGGGCTCCGCTCTGGCCGGCCTCGAGCTCACCGGCCGCACGACGTTCATCAACGCACGCCTCTGCGAGCGCAACGGACACGAGTTCTTCATCCGGGGCCGATGGGGAACGTTCGCCACCTTGCCGGATGCGGTCCAAGCTTGCCGTGACGGGGAGACCGTCGAGCTGCGGTTCTCGGGCGAAAAGGTCATTGATTCGTTTCGGGTGGGCACAAAGTCGATGACGTTGCGGGCCGCCGATCGATATGTTCCGGTGCTGGTGGCGACCAACGAAAGCCAACCGTTCATCCTGGCCGACGCCCCTTTGACCATTGAGGGAGTCACCCTGCTTCGGCGCTCCAATCGGATCAACATCTTCCCGCTGATCTCAGCGGAGGGTGCCCCGGTCTCACTGTTGAACTGCCGCGTGCTCCGGGCTCAGTCTCAAGGGGAGACGATGTTGTTGCGGGCCGGAAAGCTGGTTCCCTCGGACGACGGATCCCGGACGCATCGACCTCTGATCGTCCTTTCCGCCGGCAGCTCCGCGCTGCTGCGAAACTGTCTGGTGCTGGCCCGACAGGGCAGCGCGGTCGGCATCTGGGGAGCGCCGAGGGGCCCAATCAAGGTCCACACCGAGAACTGCCTCTTTATCATTCACCGCGCCTACACCCTTCGCCCCGACCCCGGAAGCGAGGCCGAGTTCCGCACCTCGAACAGCGTCATCGTAACCCGCAACCTGCTCGATCTCGACGACGCCAAGAACTTGAGTCGGGTCGTGGCAATCTGGGACAGCACTCTCATCGATCGCAGCGATGGAGCCCTCCTCCGGCTCACCGACTACGTCCCGGGGGAATGGCCAGCGGCGCTGCGCTGGACGGAGACGAAGGTGGTCTACGCCGGCAAGGGCGTTTTTCTGGCCGACCGGCGGGGGCGACAAATCGATTCCGAATCGGTCTGGAATGAGCGGATGCAACTCAAGCCGGGCAGCCATACCCTTTCCGAGGTGGAATTATTCCAGCACGCCCGCATTCGCTCGAGCCTGCGCGTGAGCGCGAGCGACGTGGAGATCGACGAAGCGGCATCCGAACGACAATTCGTTGGTTTCGCCCCCCAGCATGTCGGCGAAGGCGATCCGTATGAGTTGTTCCGTCGTGAGCCCGCTTATCAGGCATGGAGGGAAGACGTCGAAACGACGGCGCGCCGATGGAGTGAGAGCAACCGCGGAAGGAGGTAGACCCATGTCTTTCGAAGCGATAGCCCGGATCCCACCTAGGTGCGGATCCGGGCTATCGGAAACGATCGAACACTATCGACTATGGCTGAGGAGGAAGTCGATCACGTCAACATTGGCGTCATAGGTCACTCCATCGGCCGCGTCCGGCCAGATGTGGCCCATTCCCCCCACGCGCACCAAGGTGACTTGTGTCGTGCCGGCACAAGGGTTGTAATCCCATTCGCTCAGGTTTCCTCCACTCGTGAACGTGGGCGGAGGAGTGCAGCCGCTGCCGGCGACCCAATAGTCCACATCTTGCTGGGCGGAGAAGACGGTGGCGCTGCCGTTGAACGGACGCTCCGGATCCAGGCTCCCACGAACCATTAACACGGATATGGGTTCGAGCGGCGGGGCTGGCACAACCAACGATCCCGTGGAAGGATCCACCCAGCCCGTTTGGGAACCCACGGCCGCCACAGCGGCGAGCACGCCGGTGGTCGTGCTTCCCATCCAATAGCTGAACTCGCCGCCACCGGAAAAACCAGCGGCATAGACTCTCAGGCGGTCCACATTGAGAGCGGCATCGAGGGCGCCCAAAAGATTGGTGATGAACGAACGGTCGTCCACCACGTAAAGAAACGGCTTATCCGCCCACAAGGTGTCACCAGTCATGGGATGATCAAGCGCTTCGGGTAGCACCAAAAGCAGGTTCTCGGCATTCGCCTTGGCGAACAAAGCCGGATGCTGGGAGCTGAACTCGGCCACAGTTTGGCGGCCTCCGTGAAACACGAAAGCCAGCGGAGCGGGGACCGCCGGCTGATATCCCGCCGGAATCTGAAGTCGGAACAGGCGGCTGTAGCCCTGGTCGCAGAACGTCAGTTCGTATTGGCCAGGCGCGGTGGGCACTGAGAGAGGCTGAGCCCCAGCCACATCGCAGCGGCAGTGGCTCAGAAAAAACTCCAAAACCTCCCGGCTGGCATCAAATCCCACATTATCCCCCGCCTCGGTCCAAGCGTGGCCACCGTCGGTCAGGGTCACGAAGACGACCTCGGTGCCGGGAGTGCAGGTCAGCTGGTAATGCTCTCGGATGACCTGGTTTGTCACCGCGGCATTCAAGCCTGGATAGGGCCCAGCACAGCTGTCAGCGAACACACGCCGAACCTGATTGGTCACAAAGGTGTTCGTGGTGATGATGGGTGCCGGGGTGCAGAGATTGGCATTGGTCCAGTGCGCCACCGAATCCCGAGCGGCCGGCTGCAGCACGCCATCCTCGTTCAAGCCTCCCCAGTAGGGACGTTTGCAGTCGTTGGTTGCGTTGACAATCATTACCGGCAGGGGTTCCAAGGGAGGCGGCTGATACACCAAGGCATCGGTGCCAAACGGACTGGCAACCGCGGACCCGACGGCTGCAAACGCCGCAAACACATTCGTGGTCGTGGCCGCCAACCGATGACACATCTGCCCGCCGTTAGAGAACCCCGCGGCATAGACCCGCTTTCGATCCACCCCCAGCGTTGCGTCCAAATGGTCGATGAGCGCCAGGAGGAACCCGACATCATCGACGGGATTCTCGAGGGAAGGAGGGAGGATATTCCAGCCTGTCCCACGCTCGTCTTCAGTCCCATCAGGAAACACCAGGATCACTCCCGCTGAGTTGGCATACGTGCCGAGTGCAGGAACGTTCGATGAAAACGAATCAGCGGTTTGGTTGTGGCCGTGCAACGCCAGCATCAGAGGCGCCGGATCAGCATGGGTGTAACCGGTCGGAATGTTGAGGTGATACTGCCGGGTGATCCCGTCGTGGACGAACTTCTGAGCCCGATAGATCCCGGCTTGAGTGGGCACCACCGAGTTCGTCACGGGAAGCACGATCAAGCGGAAGAACTCCTGGGGCGAGCTCAACTCAGTCGTCCAGGTCATGATTCCGTTCTGGGCAGGCCCAGCCAGTGGTGAGCTCGCCATCTTCCACGTCTGAAGGTTGGTACTCGCTGCGACTTGGTAAAAATTGGCGGGGCACGCCGGCCAACTCAATTCCACCAAGTTGTTCGTCAGCGCTCGGATCGACATCCGAGGCTCGGGGCACGGATGTGGAGGCGCCACGGGACAGGGCAGGCCATGAACTTCCAATTCGTAGGCGCCGCAGGACGACAAGGCGGCGGGGGATGTCACCACCACCACGAAGAGTGAATCGGCCGGCACGGGGAAAGAAAAGCTCCCGGAGGAACCGCGCAGTTCACTCCCCACATCCCCCAGATACCGAGCACAGAGGTCCGCTGGATCGAACCGGGTAAGATACGCCGACGCGTGCAGCGGCGCATTCGTACGGCAACGGTCTGTGACGCCAACCGTCACACACGTGGCCGGGCCGTTGTTGGTGAAGGTGTGGGTTCGGTACCGAAGCGGAAGTCCGGCCACGGATCCCGGACAAGCCTTGGGACTGCCACACAGGCTGGCCAAGCCATCGCGCACCAGCCGCTGAGTCAGCAACGAAGAGTCCGCATTCAGCGTGGCGGTGAGGTTGGTGACACAGCCTTCACAGTTACTTCCTCCGGAGCTGCATTCCGGGGGCGAGATCCGCAGCGACCAGCACCGCAGCTCACCGGTATCCCCCGCAACGGTGTCGTTCACTAGAAGCGTCCACGTCCCGTTGGGATCTTCGCCCAGAAAAGCACTCAACGGAACCTCCGGGGTAAAGCTTCCCACAAACGGAGCGACACCAGCTGCGATCTTGACGGCAGCCGCATCGTCGAACGTGGTCCGAGCGGACTCGCCGCATCCGGTGCCGTAGTTGTCCGTGGTACCTCCCAAGTTGCTGGCCAGTTTGACGGTCGTCCCCGAAGGCGAGCGAAGCCGCAGCACAAGATCGCCCGACGCAGGGTGGGTGGCATGGAGCGAGACGGAAACCTTACCGACGTAAGGCACGACGTTCGACACTACCACATCCGAGCTGGTCAACCCCAGATCGACCAAGGCCAAGTTGGCCCCATTGTCGAACCGAGCAGGAGCACCGGCTCCTCCGCTGGGCAGTGACAACGGGATACTGAACACCGCCCCGGTATCCACCGTAAGCGTGAGCAAGAGCTCAACCTTTCGACCACAATCAAACCCGGGCAGAGTTCGCAACTCAAAGGGCACACGATTGATCTGCCGCCCCAGCGGAGCGAATCCGGGGTACGTTGTGTTCTGTTGCGTGATTAAAACGCCAGGCGTCGTGGTGTCTAGGACCACCCGCGAGACCGACATCGGGGTGGACGTTTCGTTCATCAATCCCACCGAGAGTTCATTGCATTCCCCTGGATCGATGACCCCGTTGCCATTCCCGCCGTCGATCCGGGTTTCGGTGATCGAGACGCTGACATTCGTGGCGGTCAGGGAGACATCGTTGCCATCACCCCCGTGGTAGCTGACGACAAACGGCACTTGGTTCACCCGAATCGTGGCCCCTTCCGGTAGCCCATCGAAGCGATCTACGATCGGATCCACGCCGAGATTATCCACGATGATGAGACTCTCGCCGATGGTTGGGGGGTATTGGAGATCGAGATTCAACTTGGTGGATCCCAGATCCGCCATGTTCACCACTCGGAGTTGATCGTACGACGTCCCAGCCAAGGGCCCGTTGAGTTCGAGATGGAGCGTGCTGGGGCCAAAGAAATGAAGCTGGTTCACCGTGAGCCGGCCCACAGTGTGGCCGGGAGAAATGTCTCCCACACACTGCAGAAGACCGACCTTCCCCTCACCGCTGAGCGATGACAATGCATTTAGGTAGAGACCCGGCAACCGATGGTCGCCGTTCACCACGAGGTCGCCTGACAGGAGATAGGTGAAGTTGTGCTCCGCCAGTCCGTTAAAGGTCCAAACGCCGGTGCCAAACTTGTAGAGGATCCCGCCGCTCGGGAGAATATGGCCGTCGAAGGTCGTCGAGGCGTTGTTCAACCCGAAGTGCAGAAGCACGGTTGGTTCGAGCTCTCCGGATCCGGCCAGGGAACCAAGTCGCTCGAAGAAGGTCTTCAATCGTCCGGAGGACTGAATCGTGACCGCTTGGCTTTCCGGAAGCTGAAGTCCTCCGTTGCAAACCACCCGGTCAGCGGCAGGCCCACCCATCCCATCACCCACCACCAGGTCGCCGGAGAAGGCGGTGAGGCTGTTGTCCAGCCACAGTGTTCCGGCTTGAACCGTTGTCGTCCCTCGATAGCTGTTGCCGGAGGCCGATGAATATTGGAGCGTGCCGTCCCCCTCCTTGGTGATGCCACCGGGCCCGGCGATGGGTCCAGTGAAGTTCAGCGCCGCATTCATCCCCGCATCAATACGTGCGGTTCTTTCCAATCTCACCTCGCCGGACCATTGGTTGGTCCCCACCGAATCCACCACCGCGCTCCCGTTGAACACGCCAGTCCGTCCCGTGCTGTTCAAGGTCAGGGACTCATCCGCGATCGCCAGATTCCCCAGCAGCACCAAGGCGGCGTCGTTGTTGACAATCGTTCCCACCACAGATCCTCCCAGAGCCGACGAATGCCCCAGGCGCAGATCCCCACCATTGACCGTGACGAGCGCCAAGAAGCTGTTACTGCCGGTCAGCAGCAAATCTCCAGCACCCTCCTTAGTGATTCCCCCCAACCCACTGACGACCGCATCGATTCGCAGATCGGTGGCATCAATGGGCAGCACCGGGCCCTCCGCCACCGAGATGACATGCGCTCCCAGAAGCAGGTTCAAGTTGCCGGTGATCACCGAGACATCCTGAAGTCCTGTGAGACTCGGAACCACGCTCACATCGGCACCGATGCCCAGGATCAGCTCTCCCGAGGCTCCAGTGTCCACATCCCCGCCCGAGTTGAGCACCAAGTCCGCAATGACCTCTTTGTTTCCGTTGAGATCCCACAGCCCCGAGGCATTGATCGTCACCTCGTTAACCTGATCATCGGCCAGGTTCCGAACCTGGTCGGTGTGAGGAGTATCGGGACCCCCACCCACGACCAGCCGGTTCGGCACCGCCAGCCCACCGGTCTTGCCGAGCAGAACCAGTCCGCCATTCACGACCAAGTCGCCTGTAAAGGTGTTGGCGTCCGGCCCGGAGAGAGTGAGTGTTCCATTGTCGTTCTTGATGACGCCACCAGTCCCGCTGATGGCACCGCCAAGCCCCAGGCTGCCGACGGTATGGCAACTCAGATCGTGCCCGTTGAGCCGCACTTCCGAGGTGATGGATAAGGTTGTGCCGCTCTGGGCAACCGTGAAGGGCAAGTCCCTACCGAGGGTTATCCTAGCAACGCCAATGCCATTGATTCCCGCCGAGTTCGTGGCGGTAATACTGTTGGTGACCGTGAAGCCGTTTCCATAGAGACCGTAGCCGCCGGATGCCCCGCTGAACCGGACCGCTACCAAGCGGAGGTTGGCAATGTCGTTGGTGTTGGAGAGGCGAGCCGCCCCGCCTGGAAAAACAATGGTATCGCCGTCCTGGGGTGGACTGCCCGAGTCCCAATTCGCTCCGCGGCTCCAATGGCCGCTGGAAATGTGCGCACCCGTCCAACGAAGCGTAGCCGCATGGCTTGGACTCAAAGAAAAGGCGAACAGGAGGATGAGTAGTAACAGGGTCTGCGAACGTGAGTGGGTCGGAGAACGAAGTGAGATTCGCCCCTCGGTTTCCGTTAATGTCTGGTTCATGGTGCATCCGTGATCTTCCGTGTGCGCACCCAAGGAAACCGGCCACCTCAGAAAACCTTTCACGAAAAATGGAATCGGGGGGACGAGATCCCAGCTCCGCTGTGGGGACCAAAGACGCAGAGGGCTCTCATCTCTACCTTTAAAAATCGAGACTACACAAGTTGTAGGAGATCCTCCCTTATTCGCTTGAGTTCCTGATGCCGAAGCCGAGAACCCCAAAGGATCAAAGAGATTATACGGGGTGTGGCGCGCAGCGACACCCCCGGTTTGTCGGCCCCCTATTCAACAGCACCCTGAAAGGCGTGCCACCCGTCGGCCAATGGAGTGACGAACTGAATAGGCTCCTTGAGTCGGGTGACCCAGGTCGCAGAGGCCGGTGGCATCGCTGCGCGATGCTCCGTACTTTTAACAGTTCCGGGGGTGCAAGCACCCCCGGCTAAATCTCTTTGAACCCTGTGGGTTCGAGCCACTGCCTCCCAGGTGAGAAACGACCGTGTCCTCCGATTTGTCTGGTCCCGATTCTTAGCGGCAAAGATGAGAGAGGTTTACAGCGCTCCCTAGCGTCAAGCTCCCCGCGAAGCGGTCGGGCTCCTCACGAAACACGCTTCCCATCCGATATTTCCTATGCGATAACTAGTTATATCCCGTGCTCTGCCGTGCAGAGCGCGCCGTTGGATCACGATCTTTAGGCGTGATCGACCTGAAAGCACCTTTGTAATGAGCTTGTTGTTAAACGTTTACAGTCCTTGCCGTCTCCTCCGAAACCGGATCTGCGGACACCCCCTCGCCACCTCGTTCGTGATTGCCCTGTTGTTGAGCCTGCAGGCATCGGCGGCCGTCGTCGTTCCGACGGGTGCCCCCTGGCGGTGGTTGCCCGGAACGGCTGAGGCCTCCGCTCCCGTCGATGCCTGGCGACGCGTCGACTTTAATGATCAATCTTTCACGACAGCACCCGCCCCGTTTTGGTTTGGTGACGCTCTTCCAGGTGGGACCCAGATCTCGGGAATGCAGGGCGTGTATCGATCCATTTTCCTACGCAAAACGTTCACTATCAGTAATTTTTCGCAAATCGGTGGTCTTCGTCTTAACGCCTTGGTAGACGACGGGTTCGTCGCCTGGATCAATGGGAAGGAGGTCCTCCGCGTCAACATGTCCGGGGCAGCTGACAGTGCGGTCTCGATCACCACCGAAGCCATCAATGCTCAGGAGCCCGTGTCGTCCAAAGTCTACGAACTCCCGGCGCCGCCCTCCTACCTGGTCACCGGAACCAATGTGCTAGCGGTCCAAGTTTTCCAAAGCAGTCTAGGCAGCAGCGATCTCGGTTTCGAAGCTTCGCTGGAGACCATCATCACGGAAACGATCCCCCCAACCATCGCCAGCATCGCCCCTCCAGCAGGCAGCACCTTAAATCAACTGTCCCAATTGACCGTCACCTTTAGCGAGCCGGTGAATGGGGTAACCGCGGCACATCTGCTCGTGTCAGGCATTCCCGCCTCCGGGGTAACGGCCCTGGATAGCGCCACCTACCTCTATACGTTCCTGCCCCCCGCTTACGGCGAGGTATCGATCACTTGGAACAGTGCCCATACCATTACCGACCAAGCGCTGCCCCCTAACCGCTTCAACGCCCAAGCACCCAATGCCTCTTGGAATTACACGCTCGTCGACAACAGCCCCCCGGGAGTGGCCGCGATATCGCCCAGTGCCGGAGCAACGGTCCGTTCTCTCACTAACCTGACCGTCCTCTTCACCGAACCCGTGAGCGGTGTGAGCGCCAACGATCTCCTCATCAACGATAAGCCCGCTGCTTCAGTGACCCCGGCGGGAGGAAGTCAGTTCCTGTTCACCTTCCCGGAGCCTCCCACCGGTGCTGTGCGCCTCGCTTGGGCCGCCACCCATGGCATTACCGATCAGTCACCGGCCGCCAATCGGTTCGCGGGGGGAACTTGGACCTATCGGCTGGATCCAAACGCGTTGGATTTGCCCCCCTATATCAGTGAGGTCCTGGTCTCGAACACTCGGATCTTGGCCGACGAGACCGGACGTTATAACGACTGGATCGAAATTTATAATCCGGCGGCCGTCAACTTGAACCTCGAGGGATGGTATCTCACCGACTCCGCCAACGATCTGAGGAAGTGGCGATTTCCCGCCACCAACCTGGCCGGCGGACGGTTCCTGGTGGTCTTCGCCTCGGGCAACGATCGTCGCATCCCGGGCGCGCGGCTGCATACCAGCTTTCAACTGTCGGCCGGAGGTGAGTACTTGGCTCTGGTTCGTCCTGATGGGACGACGGTAGCGACCGAATTCGCCCCCTCGCTGCCGCAACAGGTCCCGGATGTTTCGTTCGGATTCGCTCAGGTGGCGGCTGGAGACAGTTGGGAGATCAGTGCGACCGACGTCTATTTCACGACACCCACGCCCGGCTCAGCCAACCTGGGGGGCACGGCCGTGCCCGGACCGGTCATCGCCGAAGTGGGGCACGAGCCGAACGTGCCGCTCGACCATGAAGACCTCATCGTCACCGCGGCGGTGCGCCGGTCGTTCCAGCCGGTTGCCGGTGTCACCCTGCGTTATCGCATTCAATTTGGGACCGAAGCGTCCACACCGATGTTGGACGATGGCCTTCATGGGGATGGACTCGCGGGTGACGGTGTCTATGGGGCGATCATCCCAGCCAACCTGTCCACGAACGGTCAGCTCATCCGCTATGCGATCACCGCCACCGACACGACAGCACGCAACTCCCGCTGGCCTCTGTTCACCAATCCCACCAGCACCGAGGAGTATCTCGGAACCATCGTCAATCCCACCAACCTCACCAGCAAGCTGCCGATCTTCCATCTTTTTGTGGCGCCCACCCAGCTGGGAGGCATTGATTCGGAAAACGGCGGAAGGGTGACCGTCTTCTACGATGGCGAACTCTATGACAACATCTACATGGAGCTGCGAGGAAACACCTCGGCGAGCCTCAACAAGAAATCACACCGGCTGGAGTTCAATCGCGGTCACGAGTTTCGCCATGCCGGCCCGGGAGGCAGAACTCGACGCTCGGCGCTCTTGGCGGAATACTTGGACCCCGCCTACCTCCGCCAGCATCTCAGCTTCTGGTTTCTCAACCTGATCGGCGTCCCCGCTCCCTATCACTATCCAGTGCGAGTCCAGATGAACGGGCAGTTCTACCAGCTCGCCTTCCACAATGACGTCATCGGACAGGAGCAGGTGGAGCGTCTCGGGTACGATCCCAACGGGGCGCTCTACAAGGCGGTGGGTAACCTGGTTCCAAACTTCTCCAGCACCGGCGTCTTTCAGAAGCTCGAGCCGGACGAGGACCCGACGCGCACCGACTACCTGGAGCTGGCCAACGGAATCAACGAATCCTCGAGTGCAGCCGTTCGCCGCCGCACCGTGTTTGACCTCCTAGACCTGCCCCAAGTTATCAACCACCTCGCCGGAACGCGTTGGTGCGCCGAGAACGACGATGTCTGGGCCAACATGAGCATGTATCGGGACACGTTCGGCGACGGTTTGTGGCGCAATATTCCCTTTGATATGAACGCCTCCTGGGGACAGCTCTACGGCGGCAGCGATCCCTTGGAGGCGACGGTCGACGGCTCCAAGAGCCATCCGCTCTACGGCGGTTCCAGCACCGGAGGCAACTACAACCGTCTCTACGATGTCATCGTGCAGCTGCCGGAAACGCGACAGATGTTGCTGCGACGCGAACGCTCCATCATGGACGGATGGATCCAACCTCCGGGCACGCCCGCTGAGAGCCTGATCATCGAGAATCACATCAAGCAGATGACCAATCTCATCGCCGCCGAGGCCGTCCTCGACCGCGCCAAGTGGGGCAACTCGCCCTGGGCGCCTTCCAAAAGCTTCAGTGCCGGTGTCGGAGATCTGCTGAACCAGTTTGTCGGACCGCGTCGTCGGCACTGGTACGTCACCCACAGCATCACCAACACCAGCCGTCCCATCGGGATCTCGTCAGCCAACAATGCCGGCATTCCGCTGGCCCAACCCCACGACGCGCTGCTGACGGTCATCGGTGTCGAGTTCAACCCCAGCTCGCACGATCAGCGTCAGGAATACGTCTGCCTCAGCAACACCATGCCCTATGCCGTCGACCTCACCGATTGGAAGGTCGGCGGGGGCGTGGAGTTTCGGTTCCGGCCAGGAACAGTGGTTCCCTCCAACGGTGTCATCTACCTCTCCCCTCACACGCCTTCCTTCCGGGCGCGGGCCTCCGGTCCGCGCGGGGGGCAAGGTCTCTTTGTGGTGGGTCCCTACCAGGGCCAGCTCTCCGCCCGAGGGGAATCGCTCTGGATCGAAAACGCCTACGACCAGCGGGTGAGCAGCTACAGCTACGACGGCTCTCCGAGCCTGGCCCAGGAGTTTCTTCGAGTGACCGAGATCATGTTTCACCCCACGCCTCTCGCGGGGAACCCTCTGCCGCCCGATGAGTTCGAATACCTCGAGCTCAAGAACATCAGCACCACCACCGCATTGGACTTGCGGGGCATCCGCTTCACCAACGGCGTGCTGTTCGGCTTCACCGGCAGCAGCCTCACCACCTTGGCACCCGGCGCGCGCGTTCTCATCGTGAAGAACCTGGCCGCCTTCACCGCACGATACGGCAGCGACCTTCCCATCGCCGGCGAATACGTCGGCAGCCTGGACAACGACGGGGAGCAACTGCGGCTCCTCGATGGCAACGGCGAGGAGATTCTGGACTTCGAGTACGACGATGATTGGTTCGCCCTCACCGACGGCCTCGGCTTCTCCCTCCAACTCGTGGACGAGACCGCCGCACCCGATTCGTGGAGCAACCGAGACCAATGGCAGCCCAGTGCGGTGCAGGCCGGATCTCCCGGAGCCGTGGAACCCGTACGATCCCGCCCTCCGACGGTCTGGATAACCGAGGCGCTGACGCGCACTGACACACCGCCCCCGCTGGACTCGATCGAATTGCACAATCCTGGCACCACCTCGGCCGCCATCGGCGGATGGTGGCTCACCGATGATCTCAACACGCCCAACAAATTCAAAATCCCGGCGGGAACCGTCATTCCTCCGCAAGGGTATGTTGTGTTCGATGAGAATGATTTCAACCTCACCGGCAATGGCTTTGGACTGGGAGCCGACGGCGATGAGGTGTGGCTGCTCAGCGCCGACTCCAGCGGAGCGCTGACGGGCTTTATTCATGGCCACTCCTTCGGCGCGGCGGACAATGGCGTTAGCTTTGGGCTCCACGTCACCAGCACCGGAAAGCAGCACTTCGTCGCTCAATCCCAACCCAGCCTGGGCTCGGCCAATCACCCGCCCCGGGTGGGCCCAGTGGTGATCCAGGAGATCTTTTATCACCCGGCTGAGAATTCCGCCGGCGAGGATGTGGATCGCGAGGAATACATCGAGTTGCTGAACCTGTCGTCGATCGCAATACCCCTATTCGATCCCGCCGCAGCCACCAACACCTGGCATTTGCGCGGAGGAGTGGACTACGAGTTTCCCGCCAACGTCACGCTCACGCCGGGTGAGTATGTCCTCCTGGTGAACTTCAACCCGACCAACACTACCGACGCCTCGGCATTCCGGGCCAAGTACAACGTGCCGTCCGCCACCCGCCTCTTCGGCCCTTACCGCGGCAAACTGGACAACTCCCAGGGAACGGTGGAGCTGAAGACTCCGACCACCCCGACCGAGACGGATGTCCCGTACGTGACCCTGGATCGAGTTAACTACGAGGATGGCTCTCCCTGGCCGCCAGGCGCCGATGGCTATGGTCTTTCGCTCCAGCGGCGGGTCGCCGCCAGCTACGGCAATGATCCGATCAACTGGATCGCCGCCGTCCCCAGCCCCGGCACCGCAACTCGCTCAGGAACCGCGCCGCAGCTCTTGAATGCCTCGCGCAGCCAAAATGTGACGATCAACGCCTCGATCACCTTGGGGGTGGAATCAACTGGTCCTGATCTGGCGTATCAATGGCGATGGAACGGAATGAATCTGCCCGGCGCGACCAATTCAACTCTCAACCTGGCCAAAGTCCAACCGAGTCAAATGGGCGGCTACCGCGTGGTGATTTACAATGCCTTTGGCTCCGTAACGGCCCCGGAGATGGTTCTGACCATGACGGCACCAACCCTGATTCTGCAGCAACCCGCCGGAACCACCGTTTCCCCGGGCGTGGATGTTTCCCTGACTGTAACCACCCGGAGCCCGTGGAATTTGCGGTATCAATGGTATCGAAACGGAGTCGAGCTGGCGGGGGAAACAGCCTCCACCCTCAAGCTCGGTCGCGTGGCTCCCGCCAATGGCGGTGACTACACGGTGGTGGTCTCCGATCCGATCTCCTCCCTGACCTCGGCCCCGGCCAGGCTGGTGGTGGCAGTGCCGCCCAGCTTCACGCTCCAGCCCATCAGCCAAGGCATCGTCGCCGGAGGACCGCTGATCCTCACCGGCTCGGTGACCAACAGCGCCACCCCGCCGGTCGGCTTCCGAATCCTGCGCAACGGGCTTCCCGTCGGTCCCGAGCTGGCCCAGGTCTTCGTGACGGACGGCCATCATCTCTTCGTTCGAATCGAAGGCACCAACGCGGCGCCTCCCTGGGTTTCGTACGCCATCGTCGCGACCAACCCAGCGAGCCCGGCCGGAGTGGTCTCCGCGCCCGCCGCGATCGAGTACCTGGCGGACCTCGACAGCGATGGCCTGGCCGACTCCTGGGAAAACATCCTCTTTGGCACAGCCGGCACAAAACCGGAGATCGATACCGATCAGGATGGACTTCTCGATCGCGAGGAATACGTCGCGGGAACAGATCCCACCAGCAACCAAGATCGGCTGCAACTGGCAGCCCGACCCAATGTGGCGGGGCTGGGCTGGGAGTTTCTCGCCGTCTCGAATCGGACTTACACCGTTCAATCCACCGACCGAATCGCGACGGCCTCATGGCGGGCCGTGGCGCATGTGCTCGCCTTCCCCACCAATCGTGTGGTGAGCCTTCCGGAGGAATCCAACTCGGGTTCTCGGTTTTACCGGATTATCACGCCGTTTCAACCTTAGGGACCGTGCAAAACTAACCCGAAGTTATTTTTGTACGGTCCCTGAGGGGCCTCAGAAGCCCAGCGGGCGCCCCGGTCCTTCGTAGGGCCGGGCGCCGCGCTCACGATCCTTGGTGTGCGCGACAGCCAACAGGGCCGGATCCGTGGAGGTGGGAGCGTCGATGTACCCATGATAGCGGCCCATCCAATAGGCGAGCAACCAGGCCCCCGGCTCCACCACATCATTGCCTCCCGCCCCGCCGTCCGGCTGCATCAGCCATCGATCCCAACGCAGCGGCTCAGTTTCACGCGGGGGGAAGGTTCGGCTGCCGCCTTTCAACGCGACATACCCAGCCGGGGTTCGTAGGTCGGCGCGATGGCTATTCTGATAGGACCATATCCGCAGGTCCAAAGGCCAACCCCGCAAATGCTCGATGGAGGCAACGGGTTCGCAATCATTGCCGGTCAGCGCGCCGTAAAGGTAATTGAACCACGGATTCTGCTCCACCCGGACCACCTCATAGCTTCGTTCGTAGCCACGGCGATAGAGGGCGCGCAACTCGGGGTCTTGCTCATACCGCAACAGATTCCAATAGCTCCAGAAAGCCAGTTCATCCAGAAAGTGAAGGATACTATCCGGCGGGAATGTATTTCGCGCGCGCAGGGTGTAGGCCGGGTAGCCCAGTTGAATCAGCCGCTGGTACGCCTCCTTAAATTTGGCCTGCCCCGTGAGAACTTCCGCAGTCTTGATGAACGAAAGCAGCTCCACCGCTTGCAACCCGCGATCATACTTTCCCTCATCGGTCAGAAAGTAGTCAGGATCCCACCGCCCCCACCGCGTGGGCTTCCCATCGAGATCGACCAGTTTCCATTGATGATCGATCAGGTGGGAGGCCACCCTGGCCAAATGGCCTTTCACCAAATCTTTCTCGCCACCTTCCGCCACCAATTCGAGGAAAAGTCCGAAGGCATAAAAATGAGAGCAGATTTCATCGCTGGAGGTATCGCCCTTCCACTCGAAGAGCCCATCTGCCGTGTCATGCCATTCGGCGGCGTAGCCACCCGATCCGTGCCCCGCTTGATGCCCCCGCTCACCCTTCGCCCATACCGACCGAGCCGGGAAACCCGGAATCCCGGTCATCGCCTCGAGCCAGCGTAAGCCGTGGAAGGTGTTGGTCGCCTCGCGTCGCGCCGCGGGATCTTTGGTCACCGCATAGCGATAGCACTGCGCCGCCAAATAGTTGCCCGTGTATCCGCCATCGTTGTCGCTGACCTCCCGCACATACTCGTTCAGCTTCGCATCCCACTCCAATTTATGGGTGAACCCCAGCCGCTTCTGCCCCCACTCCTCGAGATGACGTTCATAGTAGTCCGCCTTCTTGAGCAGGGTGTACGGCTCGTAACGAATCATCCCCAGACCTTTGTCGGTAGCCAGGTAGACGGTTGAGCCTTGGACATCGATATCATTCACCCGCTCCCCGGGAACCCAGCGTCGGCCGGCGAAGTAATGATACACCCCGTCGACCTGACGGATGGCGCCGCGGGTGGTTCCGATCCAAAGGTCATTGGTAAACCCCTTGGCCAGGCAGGTTAGATCCTCAAACGGCAACCCGTGCTCCCCGCGTACCGCGGTCATGGACATTCCCCTCAAAACTCCCAATCCGCGGTCGGTGGCCAGGTAGAGACACGGCCCCACACTCAGCGCATCAAGAGTCGCCGACGACGGAGGCGATCCCCAGTCCCATCCCAAATCGGACGGCCAAGTGTAGGCATCCAGACCGCCAAACGAACCGAAGGCGAAGGGCGCCACCCGGCCTTGCCCGACCACAAACAACGTCTCCTGATGCGGGAACGCTCGATGGATGGCGAACCGTGATCCGTTCGTCGACCAGGGGGTCAACGCGCCGGCGTCGATGGCGAATAGCTGCTTGCCCCCCACCGCGATCGGCTTACCACGAAACTCGGTGACATCGACGATCGGCTGCGAGCTGATGAGCTTCCAAGCATCCCCCTCCAATCGATGGAGCCCGGAAGCGCCCATGGCCCACAATTGCCCTGAGGTTTCCACCAGCCGATGGATCGGCTGACTGATGGTGGAGTCCGCCAGCCAGTTGGATCCCTGGAGCCGGACGATGCCGCGGGCGGTGCCGGCGAAAACCTGTCCACCGCGAAAGGCCACCGAAAGCAAGGGCTCCGCCGACGGCACCTGCATCCCGACCTCCTGCAGAAACATGTCGTCCGGTATCGCTTTCGCCGCACGGTAAGCCCCCATCAGTTCGGGCACGCGCACCGCGGCCGAGGTCTGACCAACCACAGAACAGGTCCCCACCGCGACGCCCACCGCCAGCAGAATTCGAGCAGCCCGTTTCAAACCGGTTTTCATAGATGCGCGCAGTCAACCCAAGAGAGGATGCGTTGGGCAAGCGAACTCTGATTCAAAAACGTCCCCGATCCGAATTTCTCACACGGAGGTAGGGCCAAGGGCGATGAACGGCACGACGGTCGACCCGCCCAAAGCCTCCCTAGGTGCCACAAGATCGGTGAAATGGGATCAGCCGACATTTCCGCCAACTGAAATAGCGATTACGAGTGTTTCCACTACTCCGCCAGCAACCTCGCAAAGAGCCGACACATCACGCTGCCGAGAATCTCCGGACGCGGGACGATATCGTAGCGATGTCGGGTGAACATTTGCGGCAGACACTCAGCGGCACGCTTCTCCACCGCGAAGGCATGGGTTCGAATCCCCTGGGCCTGGCCCGTCTCGATCGCTTTGCGCACATCCATGAGTCCATACTGCCCCTCGTAACGGTCGTAATCGCACGGCCGCCCATCCGTGACGAGGATTACAATCTTGCGACTAGCCCGAATGTTCAAGAGCTGCTCCTGGGCATGACGGAGCGCCGGCCCCATGCGCGTGTAGCCGCGTGGTTCGATGGCGCCTAGCCGCCCTCGCGTTTGTCGCCACGGCGCAGCGAGGGGTTTGATGAATTCGAATGAGCAGGCCCTCCGGGTATTCGAAGTGAAGGTCGCGATTCCAAACTGCTCCACATAATCCTCCAAGACCTCTCCTACGCAGAACACCGTTTCTCGAATGACATCCAACACTCGGCGGTTGTCGATCCAGGCGTCGGTGGAATAGCTGACATCCAGCAAGACCAGGGCTGCAATGTCGTGCAGGTCCCGCTTTCGATTCAGATAAATGGCTTCCACCGGAGTGTGGCCCGATCGTCGCTCGGTTTCTGATTCGACCACCGCGTCGAGATCGAATTCCGATCCGGATGTTTGACGTCGTTGCCGCAGCCAATCACGGGTCAATGAATAGAACTGACGTCGGAGTTTGCGGATGAGTGGCTCGTGACTTTGTTCTACCCGGTGCAACCAATCCGGCGCCTCGCGGGTAAGCTCGGTCTGGTCCACGAAACACCAA